>PITX01000302.1 GCA_017577345.1 Clostridiales bacterium | reverse complement strand
TTCAGATTTTTACCGTATATCGGAAACGCTCAAAATCTGCAAGGGACAGATTGCCACGGTTTGCTCCGCAAACCTCGCAATGACACCGATAGCCGCTCACTCTGATTTTGACGGTTACGGACTTTTTGACAGTCTGAAAAACGCAGAGTGAAAAAGCACTCTGCGTTTTTGCACGATCGGGACTGTAAGCCGGGTTCTGTAATCGACAGCCATCTATCTAGACGCACCGTTGCCGATGCGTTCCAGCCACCTCCCCGGAGACGGTCGGGCAGACCATAGTCTCCTCCACGGTGTTGCTCCGAATAGAGTTTACAGCGCCGCGATGTTCCCATGCGGCGGGTGAGCTCTTACCTCGCCTTTCCACCCTTACCACCGGTAGAATACCGGGGCGGTATATCTCTGTTGCACTTTTCCTGAAGTCGCCTTCGGCGGGCGTTACCCGTTATTCTTGCCCTGTGGAGCCCGGACTTTCCTCATGAGAGTGCCTTTCGGCACAACCACGCGGCTGTCCGTCCCGGTCGCGGAGTTTATTGTACTTTATTTTTCTTGTGTTGTCAAACACATTGCAAAATTTTCCGTTTCGGATTATAATAGAAAGAAGAAAACGGAAATGAGGCGCAGAGCTTTGAAACTTGAGTCATATTTTAACCGTCTGAAAGGGAAAAAAGTGCTGGTCTTGGGCTTGGGTGTCAGCAACCGTCCGCTGGTGCGGCTGCTGCTGCACTACGGCATTGATGTGACCGGCTGTGATAAAACACCGCGCGAAAAGCTGGACGCGGAGGTACTGGAGCTTGAGCGCATGGGCGCGAAGCTGCATTTGGGCGAGGACTATCTGGAGCACATCGCAGGTGATGTGGCGTTCCGAACGCCGGGTCTGCACCCGGAAAAGCCGGAGCTGATCGCTCTGCGGCAGGCGGGGACGCAGATCACCAGTGAGATGGAGGCGTTCTTCGCAGTCTGTCCCTGCCCGATCATCGGCGTGACCGGCTCAGACGGCAAGACGACCACAACGACCCTGATTTCAGAAATTCTCAAAAAGGCAGGACATAAGGTCTGGCTCGGCGGCAATATCGGAACGCCTCTGCTTGACCGCACGGATGAGATGTCGCCGGAGGACAAGGTCATTTTGGAACTCAGCTCCTTCCAGCTCATGGATCTCCATGCAAGCTGCCATATCGCGGTGGTGACAAATCTTGCACCAAACCATTTGGATATGCACAGGGACATGGCGGAGTATGTCGATGCCAAGAAGAATATTTTCCTGCTGCAGAGTGCACGCGATGTGCTGATCGTCAACCATGACAATGTACTCACCGAGGGCTTTGCCGCCGAGGCGGCGGGAACGGTCAGGCGTTTTTCACGGAAGGAGTGCGTGGACGGCGTCTATCTGAAGGATGAAACGATCTTCCGCGGAGACACGGCAGTTTTGCGCTGTGAAGACATCCTGATTCCCGGCGTTCATAATATCGAAAACTACATGGCAGCCATCGCCGCCGTGGAGGGCATGGCAAGCGATGAGGATATCCGCTATGTGGCGAAGCATTTCGGCGGTGTGGAGCACCGCATTGAGCTGGTGCGCATCAAGAACGGCGTTTCCTATTACAACGATTCCATCGCCTCCTCACCGAGCCGCACGATCGCGGGTCTTCGCAGCTTTCGGCAGAAGGTCATCCTGATCGCCGGCGGTTATGACAAGCACATTCCGTTTGATGTGCTCGGACCGGAGATTGCGGCGCATGTGAAGCTGCTCGTCTGCACCGGCGCGACCGGCGGCAAGATCGCCGCGGCAGCAAGAGGCGTGGGGGGGAAGGCCGGGGGCCTGGAAATCGACGCTTTTTTAGCGGGTGGGCGCACTCGCCCGGGGCGCGGTCAGTCGGGAG
>PITX01000301.1 GCA_017577345.1 Clostridiales bacterium | reverse complement strand
ATGCCAGACAGTGCGGGCAGCGGTAATTACCGAATTGAACGTTTTCGGAAATTACAGCTTTATCTCTATCTCAACGCCAGCGGGGAGATCCAGGCTCATCAGGGCCTCGATGGTCTTCTGGTTGGGGTTGAGGATATCGATCAGTCTCTTGTGGGTTCTGCGCTCGAACTGTTCGCGGGAATCCTTGTACTTGTGAACAGCGCGAAGGATGGTGACGACTTCCTTCTTGGTGGGAAGGGGGATCGGACCGGATACGGAAGCGCCGTTGCGCTTTGCGGACTCAACGATTTTCTCCGCGGTGGAGTCGATGAGCTGATGATCATAAGCCTTCAGGCGAATTCTGATCATGGTGTTTGCCATTTTGTTGTTTCCTCCTTGAAATAACGTACTCAGTTTTCGTTGTCTCGCTGGGTACGGTCGAGGTGATTTTGGTGTACGCTTAACCGTGCGTATCACTCCGCTTCCATGAAAAATGGCCGACTTTGTGCCGGCCGTGCATCTCATTCGCGGCGATATACGCCACATACACAGATTACCTCAGCCGCCCGATGACCGGACATACTCCGCAGAAGTTACCGTCTTTCGACGCAATCTCCTGCTTCATCGCAGTGCAGGCGCAAAGTATCCCTACTCACGCGTGCCTGTTCATAATAATACACGCTCCCGTGAATGTCAAGCACTTTTTTGTTATTTTCACAAATTTTTTCAGAAATTTTTGTACGAAACACTGAATATAAATTTTTGCTCTCACTTTGCCGCAAAATGCCGCAGAAGGAAGTGAATATATATCCGCTGCCGCTTGCATTTCGTGCAAAAACTTGCTACAATAGGCGGAAACGGAGGAATAGATATGAGAATTGTTGTAAAGGTCGGCACCTCTACCCTCGCCCACGCTACCGGCAACCTGAATATCCGGCGCGTGGAGGGGCTTTGCAAGGTGCTGAGTGATTTGAAAAATGCCGGACACGAGGTCGTACTTGTCTCCTCCGGTGCGATCGGCATGGGCATCGGCAAGCTCGGACTGCGGGAGCGTCCTGCCGACATTCCCACAAAGCAGGCTGCCGCGGCAGTCGGTCAGTGTGAGCTGATGTATACCTACGACAAGCTGTTTTCCGAATACCATCACACCGTCGGGCAGATTTTGCTGACCGGCAGTGATATTCAGGATGCGACGCGGCGTGAAAACTTCCATAACACCCTGTTCCGTCTGCTTGCGCTTGGCGCACTGCCGATCATCAATGAAAATGATACCGTTGCGACAGATGAGATCGTGATCGGTGACAACGATACGCTTGCCGCGGTGGTCGCGCAGAGCGTCAGCGCAGACCTGCTCATTTTGCTTACCGACATTGACGGGCTCTACACTGCTGACCCGAAAGCAGACGCTTCCGCCGCCCTGATCCATACCGTCACGGAGATCACGCCGGAGCTGCTCTCTCTGGCCGGCGGCAGCGGCTCCTCCCTCGGCACGGGCGGCATGGCGACCAAGCTCCGCGCTGCGCAGACCGTCTGCGCCGTCGGGATCGACATGGTGATCGCCAACGGCACAGAACCGGAAATTCTCTACCGCATCGTGGACGGAGAACCCGTCGGCACGCGTTTTATCGGGAGAAAATAAAATGACAACACTCGAACAGATGAAAACGGCGAAGAGTGCAGCTCCCCTGCTCGCCTCTGCCGAAACGGAATTAAAGAATCACGCGCTGCTTGCCATGGCGCAGAAGCTGTTGGATCGAACGCCGGAAATTCTGGCGGCAAACGCAGTCGACATGGAAAAGGCGGCGGGACAAATCTCTCCTGTCATGCTCGACCGTCTGGCACTGAACGAAAGCCGCATTGCCGGCATGGCGGAGGGCATCCGTCAGGTCGCCGCTCTGCCTGAC
>PITX01000034.1 GCA_017577345.1 Clostridiales bacterium | reverse complement strand
GTGTACGACCTCGTTCCGCACGGACGAGCTGATGGAGATTTGCCTGGAGGCCGTGCAGAACAGATACACGGTCGAATCCTACGCCGTTCTGGAAAATGTGAATTACTGGGGCGGCATCCTCGGTCAGGAACAGTATTTCTACTGCGTGTACGATCTGAACCGCGCCAGCGACTGGATCTATCGGACGATCTACGAGGATCTTTACCTGTCGGGCTATGCCGACCCTGCTCCGACAGAGGCGACGGAAGAACCGTAACATATGGAATCGGGAGCCGCTTATTCGCGGCTCCCGATCTTTTCTTTGAATATCTTTTCCTCCAACGCCATACACCGTTTTCGGATCTTCAGAAGCTTAAAGATCCGGATACGGAGCAGATCAATGAGGGAACAGACCAGATAGATGCCGAAGGCGGTCAGCAGGACGGCACCTGCAAGCGCAAGCGGCGAAAGGCTTGCATAAGAAACAAAGCGGTTCTTTATCAGACTTTCCCAGATGAGCGGGTGAACATGGATGATATATACGCCGAAAGCTGCAGGGGCGAAAAACGCAATCAGCTTTTTCGCTGCTTTCCCGCACCGCAGTCTGGAGAAAAACAGCAGGAGAGAAACGCTTGCCAATAGAATCAGGGGGGAAAGGAAAGACGCGACAAAGCGCGGTGAATAGATCGAACCATTGATCTTTTGCGAAAAATACTGGATCGCGTACTTTAAAGCAAGAGAAAGCACAACGCTTCCCAAGAAGATCAGGAACAGAACGACCTGCGAACATTTTTCCCCAAGACCGTATTTTTTGATGTACGCGCCGACGGCATAAAGCACGATCAGCCACAGACCGCTGTAACCGCCTACCAGACAGAACGGATCATTTTTCGCCTCTCTCGCGACCGATGCAAGCAGTGAGAAAACTACGACCAGCGCAATCATGATCCACTTCAGAGAGCGTTTGCTCATCGTATTGATCGCGGCGTTCAGCAGCGGCATAAACAGGAAGAGGCAGAAATACGCGGAGAAATACCAGTATTGACCCGTCAGAATGGGGAAAGCAGAACCGATAATATCTTCGATTCCGCAAACTTCCGGCTGGAACAGTGCAGCGATAACTGAAATACCGAGGGAGTAAAGAACGACTTGCAGCCAAAGAACGATAAAATTTGAAGCCCGGTACTTACTGTCAATTCCGACATAGCCGGAGATCAGCGCGTACAGATTGACCGCACCGTATGCCGCAAGCTCCAAAAACCAACTGACCAGATATTGACCTGAGAAACCGTATGTATTTCCTAAAACACCGCCCTGACCGAGTACATGAAGAACTGTGACCATGAACATGGCAACCATGCGCAGCAGGTCAATGCCGTAGTTTCGTTCCTGTTTCAGTGCCACTGAAAATGCCTCCCTTTTGGATGATAGAGAATACGCAGGGACAGAGCACTCTGCCCCTGCGCTCAAAACCGTTTTAGTTTTTCGCTGCCTTTTCCTTATGGCGTTCTTCGCTTTCCTCCTGCGGGAGGATCATCGCGAGGATGACGCCGAGGACAGCCGCGATCGCGGTACCGCTGATGGTAACACTGCCGACGGTGATGCCGCTGGACAGACCGAGACCGATGACGAGCATGACGGCGGCGATGATCAGGTTGTAGCTCTTGGTGAAGTCCACGCCGTTTTCTACCAGCATACGCAGACCGACGGAGGCGATCATGCCGAACAGAACGACGGAAACGCCGCCCATGACGGCAGTGGGGATACTGTTGAGCAGACCGGAGACCTTGCCGAACAGGGAAAGCACAATGGCAAAGACAGCGGCGATACGGAGCGTAGCGGGGTTGTAGTTGCGGGTCGCGGCGAGAACGCCGGTGTTTTCGGAATAAGTCGTGGCAGCGGGACCGCCCATGCCGCCGGAGAAGATGGAGGCAAGACCGCAGCCGAGCAGAGTGCGGTGCAGACCGGGATCCTCAATGTAGTTGTGACCGGTGACGGCACCGTTGGCAGTGATATCGCCGACATGCTCCACAAAGGTGACAACGGAGATCGGAGCGATCATGGTAATTGCAAAGATAATTTTACTCCAGTCCTTGCCCTGAAGGAAGGGCGTAAACTCCGGCAGTGCAAACCAGCTTGCCTCTGCAAGGGGTGCGGTATCGACCATGCCGAGTGCCAGCGCGGTCAGGTAGCCTGCTACGATACCGAACAGGATCGGAATGAGCTTCCAGAAGCCGCGGAAGAAGAACATGACAATGATGATCACGGCAACCGTGACAACTGCGACGACCCAGTTTTTCCAGACGGGAATGTCAGCAACGGCGGTGGTGATGTTGCTCATTGCCGTGGGAGCCAGCATCATACCGATGATGATGATCATACAGCCGGTGACGATGGGCGGGAAGAAGCCGGTGATGCGCTTGGTGCCGAGCAGCTTGACCAGAAGCGCGAGGATCAGATACAAAACGCCGGATGCCATGATGCCCCAGCCAACATAGGGAGCAAAGTCTTTGCCGCCGCAGTTTGCGGCAACGGCGCAGATCGAGGCGATAAATGAGAAGCTGGAGCCCATGAAGGCAGGAACAACACCCTTGGTGATCAGGTGGAAGATCAGCGTGCCGATGCCCATGCAGAACAGGGTGACAGCCGGGTCAAGACCGGTCAGTGCGGGAACGAGGACAGTCGAGCCAAACATGGCGAAGACATGCTGAATGCCGAGGGTAACGGCTCTGCCGGGCTTGTCACCGCCCCAGAGCGCAGTTTTCAGTTTCATAGGAGTCCTCCTTATAAAATGATAGAATGATTATAACATAACAGAAAAAGCAGTGCAATCATTTCCGGGAAAAACTTGAGAAAAATATAAAATAACGACATAATCCGACAGCAGAGGAGAAGAAAACTACGCCGAATGGCACTGTGATTCGAGAATAACAGATAAAATACGAACTTATTGACATCGGAATTTCGGAGCAAGTCGAAAAATGACGAGGAAAAATGATAGAATTCGGTCATAAAATGTGTTTCAATTAAAAACAGGGAGGAACACAGGATGACAAGACGAGATTTTGAAGCGCGAAGTGCTTGCTGTGAAAACGGTGAGGTAGCTTCGTTGCTGTATTACATTTTGGAAGAAACGCTGGACGGATGCCGAAGCTACGGAGCAGAAATCGTAATGCACCGCGGCGGACATCGGGAGACTGCGGCGGTGCGCAACATCACCACATCTTACGGCAGAATGCGGGAAATTCTATCGCGTTTGTCCCGAAATACCGTGACGCCAAGCACACTGCGGGACATCGTGGAGGACGAGCTGAATAATTTTTGAAAAAAGGATAGACAATTTGTAGCTTGTTTGATAAAATATAACTAAATATTGTGCAAAAAGGAGAAAAAAGCCATGAAGTGCCCGTATTGTGGTTATCAGGAAAGCAAAGTCGTCGATTCCAGACACTCCGATGACGGCAGCAGCATCCGTCGCCGCAGAGAGTGCCTGTCCTGCCAGAAGCGTTTCACTACCTACGAGACAGTCGAAAGCCTGCCGATCGTCGTGGTGAAGAAGGATAACAGCCGCGAGCCGTTTGACCGCAACAAGATTCTGCGCGGCATGGTACGCGCCTGCGAAAAGCGCCCGGTCAGCATGGCGGATCTGGAAGCGGCAGTCTCGGAGATCGAGCAGATCGTGCAGAACTCTCTGGAGCGCGAGGTCAGCACCGGCAGGATCGGTGAGCTGGTCATGGAACGCCTCAAACCGCTCGATGAGGTCGCCTATGTTCGCTTTGCTTCGGTCTACCGTCAGTTTAAGGACATCAACAGCTTCATGCACGAACTGAATAAGATTTTGGAAGAGAAGTAAGGCAAATGAAAAAAGCGATCACTATTCTGTCTGTTCTTCTTGCGGTTCTGCTGGTCGTTGCGGCGATCCTGCTGTTTACGGATGTGCTTCCGCCCCGGCATAGCGAGCAGACGGAGCCTCTGACGGAAAGCGTGCCGCCCACGGAGCAGACGCAGGCATCTGCGCTGCCGGAGACCACCGAGGCAGTGCCGACCGAGCCGCAGATCGAGGTTGTCCCCGATGAGAGAGCCACGGTGCTCAACGGCGCATCGGTCGAATGCTTCTTTGTGGACGGTGTGCGTATGGTCGAGGCAAAGACCTTTGCCGATGCACTCGGACTGACCGTGGAGAGTGAAGCACCGCTCAAAATGAGCGGCAGAGACAGCATCGAGTTTACAGACAGCGGAGCAATCGTCAACGGCACAGCGGCTTCCACCGTGATTGCGCCGGTCGAGGCGGACGGTGTCTGCTACCTGCCCTTTGATTCGCTGATCGCGGCACTGGGCTATCCGGAATATGCCGACGAGGACACCGGCGTCTTCTATTACACGCCGTCTGCACGCCGCTTTGAAATTCCGCAGAATGTCAATGTCCCGGTTTTGATGTATCACGCCGTCAGCGATGATATGTGGGGCATCAATGAGCTGTTTGTCAGCCCGTCGAGCATGGAGGAACAGCTTGCCTATCTTGTCGATAACGGCTATGATGCCATTTGGTTTGAGGATCTTGCGCATCTGGAGGACTATGACAAGCCGGTGATGCTGACCTTTGACGACGGCTATGACGACAACTATCTCAATCTCTTCCCGCTGCTGCAGAAATACAATGTCAAGGCGACGGTTTTCGTGATCGGCAATGCACCCGGCACATCGCATAAGGCAACAGCGGAACAGATTCGGGAAATGTCCGACTCCGGACTGGTCTCCATCCAGAGCCACAGCTATACCCATGCGGACATGGACGGACTGGATTACGACAGCACCAGATATGAGATGTCCGAGTCCAAGAAGGCGATCACGCGCATCACGGGCAAAGAGCCCTATGTGCTGTGCTATCCGACCGGAAAATATAACGACTATACGCTGCAGCTCGGACCGGAATACTATATGTTCGGCATCAAGATGAACGGCGGTCTGTATAACACCTCGTCCGACCCGTTCCTGGTCAACCGCTATTATGTGGCGCGCTACACCGATATTTACACCTTTGCCGCTTATCTGTCCGCGGCAGGAACATAAAAACCGCAGGAGGGAAAATGGACAACCAGTTATACATCTCTTTGGCGGGACTGACCGTCGAAATCAACTATATTCGCAGAGGAATACCTCACTTTTTCAGAGATTATATGATTGAAAAGCCTGCGGGAGCGGTGGATATCGTTGCTACTGCCACGCCGGAGGCAGTGGAGGAGGAGCTGAAAACCGAGCCGGCTGTCGGTGCGGGAAATGCGGAAAAATCCTGCCTGTTCCGCTGTATTGCGGAGCGCAGTCCGTATTTCGGAAGCTTCCTGTTTCACTGCGCGGCGATCTCCTATGAGGGAGAGGGCTATCTGTTCGGTGCGCTGAGCGGCACAGGGAAATCTACACATATCGGTCTTTGGAAAAAGTATCTCGGTGAAAAGGTCGAGATCGTCAACGGAGATAAGCCGCTTCTGCGGATGAACGGTGAACAGCCGGAGATCTGCTCGACCCCGTGGGCAGGCAAGGAGGGCTGGCAAAACCAAAGCATTGTACCCCTGCGTGCGATCTGCCTGCTGCAGCGCGGTGAAAAGAACTCAATAGAACGCGTGGAAGCAAAGGACTGCATGAATTTAATCATGCAGCAGGTCTACCTGCCGCGTGATCCGCAGGCACTTGCGCTGACGCTGGAGCTGCTGGATCGGATTTTGCAGAAAACACCGGTCTATCTGCTCCACTGCGATATGTCGGAGGAAGCGGTCAAAACATCGTTTACCGCGCTGACCGGAAGACCCTATCCCGCATGACAAAAGAGAAACCCCCACTGCTGATTGATATGCTCCCTTTATGAGAGACAGTGAAATAAAAAACACTGTCATCATGAAGGGAGCATTTCTATGTCAAAAGAAAAAGTAACCGTGGAGGAACGAATCGAAGCAGCAAAAGCCTGTGCGGAGGGACGAATCAGCCAGTGCGAAGCGGCACGGAGGTTAGGTATAAATGAGTCAACCGTTCGAGAATGGACAACAAGGTATAAGGTGCAAGGAGTATTGGCTTTTCAAAGGCAGGAGCATAACACAGTGTATTCGGAAGAATTGAAGGCAGCAGCAGTAAAAGAGTATCTGTCCGGGAGTAATTCGCAAAAAGAAATTTCAGCGAAATACGGATTGCGCTCAACTTGTCAACTCAGGGACTGGATAAAGGTGTATAATAGCGGTAGAGACTTCGGTCGAAAGATGTCAGGAGGAAGCCGCATGAAACAAGGACGAGAAACCACGCAGGAAGAACGCATTGCAATCGTAAAGGACTGCCTTGAAAACGGCAGCAATTTCGGAGAGACTGCTATTAAGTACAATGTCAGCTACCAGCAGGTCTACACATGGGTAAAGAAGTATAAGCAGTTGGGAGAGGCCGGTCTGGAGGATCGTCGTGGGAAACGAATCGCAGAGCAGGAGCCGCGCACAGAGTTAGAAGCTGCGAGAATAGAAATAGAGCAGTTGAAGCACAAGCTGTATCTGGCAGAGATGGAGCGTGACCTGCTAAAAAAATTGGACGAATTGGAGAGGAGAGATGCCTTTCGCAAGTAAGACATGGGAATCTGTACCGTGCTGTTCGTGACTGTCATGAGGCGTACGGATATCCGGTAGATTCCTGCTGTGAAATTCTGCATATCTCCAGAAAAGCGTACTACCGTTGGTTGTCCGGAAAAAAGTCAAATAGGCAGATAGAAAACGAACGGATCGCAGAGCTTGCCGAGCAAATCCATACAGAAAGCCCGGACAAGGGATACCGAAGAATACGGGATGATCTGGAAAGATACCATGATACAAAGATAAGTGATAAGCGTGCACTGCGGATCTGCCGCAGCAGAGACATAAAGTCCACGATTAAATATGCCAACAACGGCTGCACGAGGAACGCAGCAAACCCGCAATGTCTGGCAGATAACATTCTGAACCGTGACTTTCATGCAGATAAGCCAAATGAGAAATGGCTGACAGATGTTACAGAGTTCAAGTGGTATGAGATGAAGAATGGCGAATGGATAAAGCACAAGGTGTACCTTAGTGCCATTCTTGATCTATATGACCGCAGGATTGTTTCCTATATCATTCGTAACAGTAACGATAATCCATTGGTTTATGATACTTTTGACGCAGCTGTGGCGAGCAATCCGGATGCGCATCCGCTGTTTCACAGCGACAGAGGCTTTCAATACACAAACCGTGTATTCCACGCAAAACTGGAAAAAGCCGGTATGACGCAGAGTATGTCCAGAGTAGCACATTGTATTGATAACGGTCCGATGGAAGGCTTTTGGGGCATTCTGAAGCGTGAGAGATACTACGGCAGGAAGTTTACTGACCGGGAAGCCCTCGTAGAAATGATTGAAAATTACATCTGCTACTACAACACGAAGCGGTTACAGAGAAATCTCGGCATTCTCACACCAATGGAAAAGCACGAACAGTTTTACTTAGCTGCATAAAAAGCGGCTGACAACCGAAGCTGTCAGCCGAGAAAAATTTTATATTATTTCATTGTCCCTCTTGACGGGGAGCAGTTCAGATTACCTGAACAGCAGCGGGGGCTGTTTTATTTTGTGAAGTCAAAGGGCGTGGTCTGATAGACAAAATAGTTCAGCCAGTTGGAGAACAGAAGATGCGCATGACCGCGCCAGCTCACGACAGGGGGCTGGGTATCATCGTCGTTGGGAAAGTAATTTTTCGGGACGGCGATCGGCAGCCCCAATGCCTTGTCGCGCTCATATTCACGCTTGAGCGTATCGGGGTCATATTCCGAATGCCCGGTGAGAAACACCTGATGTCCGCCCGCGGTAAAGATGGCATAGACGCCTGCCTCCTCACTTCCTGCGGCGATTTTCAGCTCCGGGATTTTCTCAATGTCCTCGCGCCGCACCGTGGTATGGCGCGAGTGGGGTACCATGAATACCTCGTCAAAGCCGCGCAGGAGGATCGGATTTTTGTATTCGACCCGATGCGGGAAAACACCGAACAGCTTTTCGGGCAGCGGATATTTCTGAATCCCGAAATGGTAGTAAAGTCCTGCCTGTGCACCCCAGCAGATGTGCAGCGTGCTGTGCACATGGGTCTTGCTCCACTCCATGATTTCACAAAGCTCGTCCCAGTATTCGACCTGCTCAAAGGGCAGATGCTCCACCGGCGCACCGGTGATGATCATGCCGTCATACTTTTTGCTCCGTACCTCGTCAAAGGTCTTGTAGAAGGTGAACAGATGCTCGGCAGAGACATTCTTTGCCACATGGGAGCGGGTGTGCAGGAATTCCAGATGCACCTGCAGCGGACTGTTGCCGAGCAGACGGGCAAACTGTGTTTCGGTTTCGATCTTGGTCGGCATCAGGTTGAGGATAAGAATTTCCAGCGGACGGATATCCTGTGTTGTCGCACGGGTCTCCGGCATGACAAAGATGTTTTCCCCCTGCAATGTCGCGGTGGCAGGAAGATCGTTCGGTATTTTGATCGGCATAAGCTTCTCCTTATACTGCGTTCAATGCCTGATCAAGGTCTGCGATCAGATCATCTGCATTTTCCAGACCGCAGCTCAGGCGCACCAGATCGGCGCTGACGCCTGCGGCGGCAAGCTCCGCATCATTCATCTGACGGTGGGTCGTGCCGGCGGGATGCAGGCAGCAGGTGCGGGCATCGGCGACATGGGTCTCAATGGCAGCAAGCTTCAGATTGCCCATAAAGGCAGCCGCGGCCGACCTGCCGCCCTTCACGCCGAAGGAGATCACGCCGCATGAGCCGTTGGGAAGATACTTCTTTGCACGCTCATAGTATTTATCACCGGGCAGATCGCAGTAGCTGACCCACGCGACTTTTTCGTGTGCCTGCAGGAACTGCGCGACCTTCAACGCCGTCGCGCAGTGCTGACGCATCCGCATGGGCAGACTTTCCAGACCGAGATTGGTATAAAATGCGTTCTGCGGAGACTGCACCGAGCCGAAGTCGCGCATGAGCTGTGCTGTTGCCTTGCGGATAAAAGCACCCTCCATGCCGAATTTCTCGGCATAGACAACGCCGTGATAGCTCTCGTCGGGCGTACACAGACCGGGGAATTTGTCGGCGTGTGCCATCCAGTCGAAATTACCGCTGTCAACGACACAGCCGCCGAGTGCGGCCGCGTGACCGTCCATATATTTGGTGGTCGAGTGGGTGACAATGTCCGCGCCCCATGCAAAGGGACGGCAGTTGATGGGGGTGGCAAAGGTGTTGTCCACGATCAGGGGGACACCGTGCGAATGAGCGGCACGGTGCTGACGCATCCGCATGGGCAGACTTTCCAGACCGAGATTGGTATAAAATGCGTTCTGCGGAGACTGCACCGAGCCGAAGTCGCGCATGAGCTGTGCTGTTGCCTTGCGGATAAAAGCACCCTCC
>PITX01000300.1 GCA_017577345.1 Clostridiales bacterium | reverse complement strand
TCGTCAAATTCCCCAGCAACAGAGTAATCGTTCATCAGCTCACAGACTTTTTTGTTGCGAACGCGCGTCAGATAGGTGTTGCGCTGTTTGCCGTTCATGTCATAAAAGCCGAACATGACATAATCATAGTAGCCGGCGCCGTAGCGAAGTGCGCACCATGCCATCGAGCACAGCGTTCTTGCCTTGCTCTGACCGCATTTTTCCCTGACGACCTCAGTCATGTGCTTGAGCTTGTCAAATTTCATCCCGCGGACAACGCGGGCGATGTATTTGATACCGGGCATATTTTACCTATCCCTCCATCAGAACGCGACGGCGATCGCCTCTCGGACATTTTTCACGCGAAGAAGCTCCAAGCCATCGGGAATCATCAGATCCTTTGTGCCGCTGCGCGGGATGATGCACTGCGTAAAGCCGAGCCTGCGAATTTCCGCAAGCCTTTGGGAAAGCTGACCGACGGAGCGGATCTCTCCGGTCAAGCCGACCTCGCCGACTGCGGCAAGCAGATCGGAAACAGGCTTGTCCTGTGCCGCAGATGCCGCGGCGATCACTACGGAAAGGTCAGCGGCAGGCTCGTCCAGCCGCAGACCACCGATGACATTCAGATAGACATCTGCATTAGAAAATCGTAGACCGCCGCGCTTTTCCAAAACTGCCAGCAGCATGGAGGCGCGGTTATAGTCCAAACCGTTGCTTGTACGGCGCGGAACGGAGAGTGAGGAGGGCGAAACAAGCGCCTGTACTTCGGCAAGGATCGGCCTTGTTCCCTCCATGACGCAGGCAACGCAGGTGCCCGGCGTACCGAGGGGTCTGCCCGCCAAGAGTAGTTCGGAAGGATTCGGCACCTCGCAAAGCCCTGTATCGTGCATCTCAAAGACACCGATTTCATTGGTCGAACCGAAACGGTTTTTGGCGGCACGAAGCAGACGGTAAGAGGTATGCGATTCACCCTCAAAATAGAGGACGCAGTCAACCATGTGCTCCAGGACTTTCGGACCTGCGATCGCACCTTCCTTATTGATATGACCGACCAGAAAAACCGTCACACCGCTGCCCTTGCAGTATTGCATCAGACGCATCGTACAGTCACGCACCTGCGTCACAGAGCCGGCAGTTGCAGGCTTGTCCTCCGTAAACAGCGTCTGCACGGAGTCAACGATCAGCACCTCAGGATCGACGCGGTCTGCGGCGGCAAGAATACTGTCAAGATTGGTCTCACACAGCAGATACAGCTTGTCGCTCTGTACGCCGAGGCGTTTCGCGCGGAGCTTGAGCTGGCTTTCACTTTCCTCGCCGGAAACATACAGAACGGTCTGTTCCTTCAGAATATGCTCACAAATCTGCAATAGCAGCGTTGATTTTCCGATGCCCGGCGCACCGCTGACCAGTACCAGTGAGCCGCGGACTGCGCCGCCGCCGAGCACTCTGTCCAGCTCGCCCATGCCGGTGGAAAAGCGCAGTGCATCATCTGAGGTGATCTCCGAAAGCCGCTTCGGCATTGCGCCGGAGCGGACAGATGTCTTGACTGCCGGAGAAGGGGTATATTCCTCCAAGGTGTTCCACTGGCCGCATGCCGGACAGCGACCTGCCCATTTAGGCGACTCATTGCCGCAGCTTGTGCATACAAAAACGGTCTTAGACTTCATTTGTTTCCTCCAGATAAGCCAGCAGACTGCCGGCGATGGCAGCAGCTAATTTCTTTTGATAGGTCGCATCGCGCAGGAGCTGTTCTTCCGCATAATTCGACAGGAAACCGCATTCGATCAGTGCAGCGGGACAGGAAATATGCTCCATCAGATAGATGTCCTTCGCAGGCTTACATTCGCGGTGATTGGCAGGATCGACCTGCGCGATCAGCGCAGCTTGCAGCTGCTTTGCAAGCTCCTCACTGC
>PITX01000299.1 GCA_017577345.1 Clostridiales bacterium | reverse complement strand
GTCCCTATGCCCTGCTATGGGACGATGAGAATTACTACCTGATCGCGCACACAGAAAAGCACGGTCTGACCCACTACCGTGTGGACAAGATGGAAGCCATCCGTCTCACGGGTGAAAAGCGGGTTTTCACGGAGGAAACGAAGAAATTTGACCCTGCCGCCTATTCGCGTGAGGTGTTTGGTATGTATCGCGGTGAGCGAAAGCGCATCAAGCTTCGCTTTGAAAACGCGCTTGCCGGCGTAGTCATTGACCGCTTCGGGCGGGATATCATGCTGATCCCGGACGGAAAAGAGCATTTCACGCTGACAGTCGATGTCTCTGTGTCCCCGAATTTCCTCGGCTGGATCGCAGGCTTCGGCGGGCGGGCAAGTGTCGTATTCCCGGAAAGCGTCGTGGAGGAATACCGTGCCCTGTGCCGCGCCGCACTGGATGCGGCACCGTGATATTTGCCGCGGGAAAACTCAATACTCTAAACGCATAAAAGTGCTCTGGCGGGTTTTCCGTCAGAGCACTATTTTGATTTTATTCTCTGCGCAATGCCTCGATCGGGTTGAGCTTGGATGCCTTGACTGCCGGTACAAGACCGAAAATCAGACCGATCAGGATGGAGAACACTGTCGCCGCCACGATGGCGGGTACGCTGATGGCTGACGGCGTATCCATAAAGCCTGAAATCAGCTTGGACATGCCGATGCCGGCAAGTACGCCGAGCAGACCGCCGATGCCGGTCAGAACCGCCGCCTCTGTCAGAAACTGCGTCAGGATTCTGCGGCGTTTTGCGCCGATCGCCTTACGCAGACCGATTTCATGCGTGCGCTCGGTCACACTGACGAGCATGATGTTCATGACGCCGATACCGCCGACGAGCAGAGAGATCCCCGCAATCCAAATCAGCTGATTATTCGTGGAGCTGCTCAGTTCCTGCAACTGCTGTGCGCGTTTCAAGAGGTCATTGCTGCGGTAGGACATGCCGTTCTGCGATGCCTGCTGTGCGATCTGATTCTCATTCAGATAATCCGCAACCGCCTTGCCCGCGTTGGTCATATCGTCCGTGGAGCTTGCCCGCACCGCCACACTCTGCGGCTCATCGAAGCGGTAGACGATCGGCCATGTGCTGTCAGGCAGGAAGAAAGAGCCTGCATCGGTCTGTGCATAAGAATAATAGTCCTCCACGGTGTTGATGACCGGCTCAAAGTTTGAGCTTCGTGCCGCCACGCCGACAACCAGAAACGGCTCCTGCATGATCTCAACGACCTTGCCGACTGGCGTCTCGCTGCCGAAGAGCGTCTGCACTGCCCGTTCATCTAAAATGACGACCTTTCTCATCTGCGCCGCATCTTCCTGCGTGAAGCCTCTGCCCTGCTTGATCTGGTAGTCGTTCACTGCAAAATAGCTGTTGTCAATGCCGTAGATATTGCCGTTGAACGCCGTGTTCTGATAATAGATCTGCTCAGCGTAGCTGCGGGAATGGTAGAAGGTCACATCGTCCACGCCGTCAAGCTTTCGAAGCTCCTCCCTCTGCACATCCTCCAACGGCTTGACACCGACCGGATTTCCGCTGTACATCATCTCGTAGGTCATATCGTTCTGATAGAGCTGCACCGTGACGACATTGTTGCCCGCGCCGATCAGATTTGCCTTGATCTGTTCATTTGTTCCCTTGATGCCGGAAATGATCGTAATGATCGACGCGATACCGATGATGATGCCCAGCATGGTCAGAAAAGACCGCATTTTGTGGGAAAAAACACCCTGCAGTGCCTGAGAGATACTTTCAAACATTGTCCTTCCTCCCCTCTCAGTAGCCGTAGAAGAAGGCGGATTCATCCGCTTCCACCGTGGCTGCACCTTCCTTGGTGCTCTTGCCGTAGGGGAAGGCAATCCAGTCCTCCTCGGTCAGGTCACCGTAGACT
>PITX01000298.1 GCA_017577345.1 Clostridiales bacterium | reverse complement strand
GAGCAGGAGCTGATGCTCGCGGTACTGAAGCTTCCGAAAAAGCAGCGTGTTGTCGTGCATCTGTATTACTACGAGGAGTTTTCCGTTCGGGAAATCGCGCGCTTGATGCACATTTCTGAAAATGCAGTCAAGAAACGAATGTCCCGTGCCAGAGAAACACTTCGAATACTTTTAAAGGAGGAACCCTTCAATGAATAAGAATGATTATCAAAACGCTTTTTCAAAAATTGAACCGTCACAGGAGCTGCTTGAGGCGGCACTGTCGCCAAAGAAAACCTCAGATACCCGTCGAGGCGCACACCTGGGGACGATTCTGTTGGCAGCAGCCTTCGCCGTGGTGCTTCTGGCGGGAACTGCTTTTGCTGCCGTGCATTTTAAGTGGCTCAACATCGGCGGTGCGGAGCGTATCGTCGAGCCGACATATGATGCCGAGGCGATCGGCAAGGAAGAGCCTATTTCACCTGAGCCGCAGAAGCTGCTCTCGCTGGAGGGCGAACCGTCCGGGAGCTATATCGGCTTTACGCTGCCGGAATCGTATTTGGACGGGCAAGATGCGCTGAACTGCCGGATGCTTGACAAAGGACTGTATCAGCGTTATTACCGCAATCCCGCGCCGAACAATCCTGACAGTCCCCTTCTGACCGTCGAGATCATCTACGATGCGAACTTTCTGATCCGTTATCCTTCGGAAATTGTCAAGGAGGACGTTCTGAACGGGATGCAGACCATCTGGTTCAAACTGGAATGCTCTGCGGACGATCGTCCGCAATACTGTCTTTTTCAGCGCAATGAGGAACTCGCTTGCTTTGGAATGATCGCAAGCACTGCCTCTTTTGAAGAAGCGGAGCAGGTGGCAAAGGATATCTGCTATCAGGACACTGGTATTCCGATCGCGCAGCAGAAAGACGCGCTCTGTTATGGCTTCCGCCTCGGTTGGGAACCCGAGAATATGACGCTTGACAGCCGCACGGTTATGGCGGATCGCTGGTATCTGGCGAACGCGACCCTGCGCGATGAGACGCTTGACCTGAGCAGTATTCTGCTAGGTGAAAACTGGGTGTCTCAAGGTGATACCATGTGCAATATCGGAATCTGGATCAAAGATGATCTGTCGGATATGGCACCTGTGAAGAACGGCACAGTGCTTAAAACCGGAACGATCTGCGGACATGATGCGCAATGGGTATTGGGGTACGGCGGACAAAGCACGATCATTCAGATCAGCTTCCCGGAGCAGCAGGTGCAGCTCTGCGCGCAGATATCCTGCCACGGGGCAAATCCCTTGACAGGAGAAATGGAGGAGGTTGCGGCGGAGGAAGTCTATGTCAAGATCGCGGAAAAGCTGCTGGAATCGGCAGAATTGATTCCTGTCGCCATAGCGGAACCCGCCCCGACAGATTTCAGCCCCTTTGCAGTTGGATAACAATACGAAGAACAAGGGAGCCGGCAACGGCTCCCTTGATTTCATAGATTCAGAATTTTCTTATAATACGGCCATAAACCGCATTTTTCGGGGTAATGCGGCGCGAGCTGGCACAAATCGGTACCGGGATACTCGTTACCCTCGATAATCACAGGACCGTCGGGCGTGATCGCCACATCCCAGCCGACATGCCGCATTTGCGGCAGAACTTTTGCCGCCTCTTTTGCAAGCTTGACCGCTTCCTGCACCATAGGGAGCTGGTAGCCTTCAAACTCTACGCCGGTATCGGGATGCTGTGTGAAAACATTGAAATAATCATCCGTTGCAACGGAACGGATTTTCCCGGTTGCTTCATCGACACGGCAAAGCATACCGCCGCGCCCCGTGTTGTCGCAGCAGCCGCCTCCCCTTCCGATTTTGACCATGATATATGCGATCAGTATTTCATCACCGACGATATCCGTTACAATACGCAAGGAATTGACAGATGACGGGTGAAGCTTTGCCATATCGGG
>PITX01000297.1 GCA_017577345.1 Clostridiales bacterium | reverse complement strand
GCTCTTGGCAGTGATCATGCGCTCACCGACACCGAACGCGTCAATTTTTGCATCCTGCAGCCATAGATCCTGAATCAGATATTCGTCGAGCGAGTTGGAAACCGTGATTTTGCAGCTCTCCCACCCGGCATCGTCGAGCATCTTGCGTGCCCTCCGCGTAAGATAGGCAAGATCGCCCGAGTCGAGGCGAATGCCGCAGTTGGTCACGCCCATGGGCCTGAGCACATCGTTGAAGGCGCGAATGGCATTGGGAATACCGGATTTGAGCGTATCATAGGTATCAACCAGCAAGGTCGCATTGCCCGGATAAAGCTTGCAGTAGGTCGCAAAAGCGTCATACTCGGTATCAAACATCTGCACCCAAGCGTGCGCCATCGTGCCGAGCGCAGGCGTGCCGTACAGCTCATCAGAAATCGTGCATGCCGTGCCGCAGCAGCCGGCAAGGTATGCGGCACGGGCACCGTCGATCGCAGCAGTGGAACCCTGCGCACGGCGCGAGCCGAACTCCATGACCGCCTTTCCCTTGGCAGCGCGCACGATTCGGTTCGCCTTGGTCGCAACCAGACTCTGGTGGTTGATGGTCAGAAGCGTAAAGGTCTCGAGCAGCTGTGCCTCAATGGCAGGGGCACGCACAATAATCATCGGCTCCTTGGGGAACACCGGCGTTCCCTCCGGAACGGCATAGATGTCTCCGGTAAACCTAAAGTTCCTGAGATAATCAAGAAACTCCTCGCAGAAGATCCCCTTGCTGCGCAGATATTCAATATCCTGCTCGTCAAAATGCAGATCCTCAATATAGTCGATCAGCTGCTCAAGGCCGGCTGCAATGGCAAAACCGCCGCCGTCCGGCACAGATCGAAAATATACGTCAAAATAGGTAATGCGGTCCTGAAATCCTGCTTTCAAATAGCCATTGCCCATTGTCAGCTCATAGAAGTCGCAGAGCATGGTCATATTCAGCTTTTCATCCGTCCTCATGAATCTACCTCATTTTTCTCGGCCGCGATCCCTCGCCGCACCCTGTAATGCCTCTATTATAGCCCTGACAAGAGGATAAAGCAACCCATTTCGCCTTTTTCATTCTTTCTTCGCTTGACTTTGCACAATTTGTCCCCTATGATAGGGATACCTTAATCGTAAATCGCAATTGACACTATGCACAGTTGCGGGACGGAGGATTGCTATGGGCGTTATCTTGGGAATCGACATTGGCGGCTCGGCTACCAAAATTGTCGGGCTTCGTCCCGACAGGAGCATAATCAATATGCTGCGCATCAAAGCAGAGGATCCTGTTACCTCGCTTTTCGGCGCGCTGGGCAGCTTTCTCAATATGAACCATCTTCAGCTCTCCGATCTTGACCGCATCGTGCTCACCGGCGTCGGTGCATCCTATGTGGACAGTGACATCTACGGCGTGCGCACTGTGAGAGTCGAAGAGTTTTCCTCCATCGGTACAGGGGGGCTCGCTCTTTCCGGAAAAGAACGCGCTGTTGTCGTCAGTCTCGGCACCGGTACGGCGTTTATCTGGGCAGAAAAAGGCGGTGAAGTCCGCCATCTCTGCGGCAGCGGGATCGGCGGCGGCACGCTTTCCGGTTTGAGCGCACTGATCACCGGAACGCATCAGTACGCACAGATCCGCAAGCTTTGCGTAGACGGTGACCTGTCCCGCATTGATCTGACGATCGGCGATATGTCCAAGGGAAAAGTCGGCACACTCCCTCCCGAGACAACGGCTGCAAACTTTGCCAACGTCTCCGAGGATGCAACCAATGCCGACAAGATGCTCGGTCTTGTTAATATGGTGCTGCAAAGCATCGGTACCATGTGCGTATTCGCCTGCCAGAGCTGCAAAACCGATACGGTCGTGCTTACCGGTGCGCTGACGATGCTGCCGCCCGCGCGCAAGATTTTTGATCTGTTCACAAAGCTGTATGGTATTGAGT
>PITX01000296.1 GCA_017577345.1 Clostridiales bacterium | reverse complement strand
GTGCGGAGCTTGCGCCTGCCATTTCCGTCAACTACGGCAATCTGATCTCCGTCATTCTTGACTTTATCATCATTGCGTTTGCCATCTTCTGTGTGGTCAAGGCGATCAACAAGGCTCGTGCCCTGACGGAAAAGCAGGAGGAGGAAGCCCCTGCCGCGCCTCCCGAACCCTCCGCCGAGGAAAAGCTCCTCACCGAGATCCGCGACCTGCTCAAGAACAAGTAAATGCAGAAGCTTCTCAAAAAAGGGTTGTCCGACCTCTCGCTTGACGTTACAAAGGCAGAGACGCTGGAGCAATTTGCCCGACGGATGCTCGAGAAAAACGAGGTCATGAACTTAACGCGCATTACAGAGCCAACCGCGGTTGCGCAGCTGCACCTGCTCGACTCCGCCATGCTGCTGAAGTTCGCAGATTTTCGCGGCAAGAACGTCGTGGATGTCGGCACCGGCGCAGGCTTTCCGGGTATGCCTCTGCGCATTCTGGAGCCGGACTTTGATCTGACGCTTCTTGACAGTCTCGGAAAGCGTGTGGAGTGGCTTCAGGAAACATGCAATGCACTTGGTCTTTCGCGTGTGGACTGCGTCCATGCACGCGCTGAGGAATTTGCTGCTGACAGACGGGAAAGCTTTGACCTCGTCACCTCCCGCGCGGTGGCAAATTTGCAGATGCTCAGTGAACTTTGTCTTCCGCTTGTGAAGGTCGGCGGTCAGTTCCTCGCCATGAAGGGCGTGGACAGCGAAGAAGAAATCAGCGCGGCCAAAAACGCCATCAAGACACTCGGCGGGCAAATCATTGCGGTCGAGGACTATAGGATCCCAACAAGCGATGTCGCGCACCGCCTTGTCATAATCAAAAAAATCGCGCCGACGCCCAAGGGCTATCCGAGGGCATTCGCCAAAATCAAAAAATTGCCCCTGTAATTCCGCGAAAGGAGCTTGCGTTTTGTCTCAGATTATTGCCGTGGTGTCCGGCAAGGGCGGCACCGGAAAAACTTCATTTGTCTCGCTCACCGGCGCGGCACTTTCTCAGCTCGGCAAAAAAACGCTCGTTCTGGACTGCGACATCGGCCTGCGCAATCTCGATCTGTATCTCGGTCTTTCCGATCGCGCTCTGATGGATTTCAGCGATGTGATTGCCGGACGCACATCGCTCGAAGATGCCGCCGTGCAGCATCCGCGCTACCCGAATCTGTATCTGCTGACCGCCCCGGTGCGGTGCCGTGACGGAGAAATTCAAAGCCTTGATTTTGCCGCTTTGCTTCAAACAATCCGCGAGCAGTTTGACTTCTGTCTGATCGACGCTTCTGCCGGTCTCGGCAGCGCGTTCCGCCTGGCGACAGGCAGTGCCGACCGCGCGATCGTTGTAACGACCTCGGATCCCTCCAGTCTTCGTGACGCGCAGCGTACCGTCATGGAGCTGCATCGCTTTCCGCAAGGCAAGCTGCATCTGGTGGTCAACCGCGTGCGCCGCAAGCTTCTCAAATCTCTGCACGCAACGATTGACGATGCGATTGACACCGCCGGTCTCCCACTGCTCGGTGTGATCCCAGAAGACGAGGATGTTCCTTCTCTTCTCGGACGCGGCGATCTTGCCGCACTCAACGGCTACTCCGGCGCTTCGCGCGCCTGCCACAATATCGCACGCCGAATTTGCGGTGAGCGCGTGGCACTGATGAAACTGTAACTATGCTAAAACTTTACGAGAGAAAGGATCGTGGTGAACTATGAACATTGCTTTGATGGCAGATGATAACAAGAAAGATTTAATGGTGCAGTTCTGCACGGCCTACGCCGGCGTCCTGTCCCACCACACACTATGTGCAACGAACATCACCGGAAGAATGGTTGCCGAAGCAACCGGTCTTCCCATCAATCTCTTTATGGCTCGCATTCACGGCGGCAGCGAACAGATCGGTGCACGCATTGCCTATAACGAAATTGACA
>PITX01000295.1 GCA_017577345.1 Clostridiales bacterium | reverse complement strand
AGGATTTTGACTTACTGCGCAACCCGCGTCCTACCGTACCTATGTACGCCGACGGACGCGAGTTGCTTGTCTTCCGAACTTTTTGACAGCCTGTCAGCGTGTCGAAAAGGGTTTTTCGACACGCTGACAGGGAGCCGCCTCTGAACGAGGCAGCTCCCTGTGATCAATCAGTCTGAAGAGCGGCGCAGTCGCCGCTCTTTCTCAATCATCATTTAAGATTAATATACAGTTTTCCTCCACGAGGGTCAGATACTCGTTCTCCTTTGCCTCGGAGTTTTTCAGGCTCCACCACGGGTCAACGAAACTGACCGCCAGCTCCAGCCGGTATACCGAATATGTGACCTCCTTCGTGTCACCGAAGAATGAGCGGTGGATCGTATTGACCAGCACCACTTCATCCGCCTGCGCGCCGATGCGGTATGCAAGGTCACGGTTGAATTCCGCACGCTCTTGCGCGGAAAAATCTTTGGCGGTATTGTAGGACTGATAATCGTAAATATAGTATCCGGCGGTTGCCGCAGCACCCACGAGGAACAGCACGGCAACAAAAAGGACGAGCCGTTTTGTGATCTTCAGCTTCTGCGGTGGGTCATAGGTCAGCTTCATGCGGTAGGTGACGGGTCGGATGACATTCAGAAACAGCAGAAGCAGGAGCGATTCGATCGGGAACAGCACGAGATTTTTGCAGATGCGCGGCAGGTCAAAGATTGCGTATTCCTTGCCGAGGATCATGCTGTAGTAGAGGAGCATGATCGGGGTCTGAATGACGATATTGACAAGAAAGCTCACGGCGAAGCGTGCCAGGGTGACGCGTGTGCCGCTGAGGGGCGCACGGTAGAGGAACAGGGCGAAGATCAGCGAGCCTGCGATCTCCGTAAAAATAAACGGGAAAAAATACGCTCCGTTCGGGAACAGCAGACAGCCGAGCGTATCGCTGACTGCCGCGGACACAATGGCAACGACCGGACCGAAGATCATCGCGCCGAGGGCGTTGACGAAGTAGCCGAAGTTGATGCTGAGGGTCGGAGAAAGCGTGATATTCAGCGGCTTGAGGGCGACACGGACAGCGATCAGGATGGCGGCGACAGCCAGCATCCGGATGCTTTTGAACTCTTTCAGTGCACAAAGCCAGTAGGCACGGGAAAACGGACTGCGGAACAGACCGGGCGCGAGGGGTGTTTTCACGGTTTCGGACATAAAAAATCCTCCTTTTCGTCGGGAGGAGGTTAAAATACGGCGATGCTGTGCCGCAGATACAGCGGCACCAAGGCAGGGCGGTAGCGAAACAGCACCGCGGAACAGCAAAATGCTCCTTCGCCCGTCGGCAACCTCCCATCCGACGGTACTTAACGCGCGGTTTCTACTCCCTGCAACATCTTCGGTATTATATCATAATGTATCGCGAAAAGCAAGCAAAATATGCGTCTGTCTCAGGATGTTCTGAGATAGGTGGCATCGCCGTCATCGTCGGTCAGGACAAGCTCTCTGCCGTCGATGCGGAAAGCGTAGGAGATCTGATACGGTGTCGTACCGCCCGTGATGTCGCAGAGGATGCGGTTGTGCTCGACGCGGTAGGTGCCGTAGATCGTGCCCATGTCGCTTCCTTCATAGGTGCCGCTGACGGTCAGGGAGCCATCTTCGCCGAAGGTGATGGTCTCGCTCATCATCAGCTTGCCGGCATCGGCGCTTGCCCACACGCCGGGCAGCTCCTGCGGGATGGCATATTCCGTCTGCTCCGAGGCAATTTCGGTGGCAGCAGTTTCCTGCGTCGGTGCTTTGCTGCAGCCGGCGGAAAACAGCACAGCCAGCAGTAATATGGCGATCAAAAGGCGTTTCATGGCGCAATCTCCTCTGTTTTTTTCTATTCTATCACGGACAGCCTGTGCCGTCAAGCCGTGGTAAAAACCGCAAGCACTGCATAATTCTGCGTTCCGCTGTGCAAGCT
>PITX01000033.1 GCA_017577345.1 Clostridiales bacterium | reverse complement strand
ATCCAGTGTTAAGGTGCCGTCTGCCACGTACCAGCCCGAGTTCAGTGTCTGGCTATCCTCTCTGATGAAACGGTAAAGGGTTTGCGTTGCGGAAAACAGATCCAGGTCTTCTCCGTGATACAAATACGAAACCGGATCGTTTGCGTAAAACGTTTCCTGAACAAGCGTCAAGGTGTAATATGTGCCGTCGAGCAAAGATGCCCAGCCGGAAGCAAGGCTGTCTTCTCTGCTGATGGTCTTTCCCGACACACTGTCGGATAACTCGAAACCCTCACGCACTTCGACTGTGCCGTTATCGCTGCCGCCGCTGCCTGCACCGAAAGCACGTGATGCACCTGCTCCGGCAGCTGCAGTTACCTTGCCGCCGAAAAGCGACAGCGTGCCGCCGTTTGCACCGTTTCCGCCGCCGATCGCCGCTGCATTGCTTCCGCCGGTGACGGAAATATCACAGCCGTGTATTCTGACTGTTCCGCCGTCTTTGCCATTGCCTCCGCCGATGCCTGCCGTATTGGCGGGAGCAGACACGACCAGTTCTCCTTGCCAGTTCCCTTCGGACCGCGAATAAATGCTGAGGCTTGCGCCTTTCTCAACGCGGATGCCTCCGAGAGCCTCCAGCGTATTGTCGTCACTGATAATGAGATGTGCGTCGCCGGTAACCGTCACCGGGTCGGTAAACGTGCCGCTGTCCATCACATAGTACCAGCCGTTTCTCCAGACCTTCGTATCCTTGCCGACAATGGTGTATTTATCGCATTTGGACTCCGTGTATCCGAACAGATCGTCATATTCCATATAGGTAATCGGTTTGCCGCTGGGAAGAACCGAAAAACTGCCGCGAGGAACTACAAGATACTCCTCCCACGGTATATGTTTAAAGCCCTCATTGATGACATTCCCTTTATCATTTACCAATACGAGTCCTTCGCCGACTTCGATAGAACCGTTGCTTCCGTCACAGCTTACCCCTTTGCCAAATCCTCCAGTGTATTCGATGGTGCCGCCGTAGAAGGAAACTTTTCCGCCTTCACCACCATATCCGCCGCCGATACCGGAAGCCGAGAGTCCACCCATAACATACAATGTGCCGCCGTAAAGAGCAAAGTCACCGCCGTCGCCATCGATGCCGCCGCCGATGCCTGCAGCGTTTATGCCGCCTTTCACATATATGTTACCGCCGTAAATTCTGGCATTACCGCCTTCGCCGCCGCAGTGATTGACGCTTTCAAAACCGCCACCAATGCCGGCAGCTTGCTCTCCGCCGTAAACAGAAATCTCACCGCCGTAGATCGTGACGTTGCCGCCGTTGCCGCCCCAGCCGCCGCCTATGCCGGCAGCTTGCGCTCCGCCGCAAGCTTCGACGTATCCCCCGTGAATCGTAACGTCGCCGGTGATGTCGCCGGTGACCAAGTTTGCGTTATGCCCGCTTCCGATGCCTGCACGATTTTTGTCGCCGGTGGCTTTCAGCTTTCCTTTATTGGGATTACTGTCATCGGACTGGGCATAAATCGTCAAACTTGCGTCGTCTTCAAAGGGAGACCAGGAAGTTTCTACCTGAATACCTTTCTCGCAGGTCAATACGCAGCCGTCCGCAAGGATCAGATGCACTTCTTCACTGACGGTGACACGGTCGGAAATCGTGACTTCACCGTAAACGACATACCAGCCTTCCTCCCATTCGTCATCGTCTTCCGTAATTACCGTACAATTACGGTATCTTGTGTCAAAAGCTTTCAAACTTTCGTCATAGAATCGGTATTTCACCGAGTTTGCCGTTCCTGCAAATGCCGTCAATGCCACCGTCGGGATCGTTCCGATGATCATGACGACCGCAAGCAGAATGCTCAATACTTTCTTTTTCATAACAGTAACCTCGCTTATATTTGATATTTTATTAAACGTTTTTATTTATACTACCTTCGCAGTTTGAGGAAGTGACAGAATGCTTTCAATCAGATCTTTCATTTTGGATAATGTTGTCGGCAAAGACAAATATCCTGCAGGTCTAATCTGCATCTGCACCGCTTGAACGATGTACTCTTCGTACGTCGTCGTGATCACGATATTTATCTGCGGATAATCTTTGCGTATTTTTTGCAAAAGGTTCAATCCGTCCGTGCCGCACAATTCCGCTTCGGAAAACAGAATATCGCAGCCATTTTGTACTATGTATTCGTACGCTTTATCGGGATCAATAAACCCGATGATATTTGCTTTACATTCTTCGTGCTTTTCAAGAGATTCCGAAATATACATCGTCATCATCTCAAGATCCGGCCGATTGTTGCCGAGCACTACCACATTTATTTGTTTCAAGAAGCTTCACCTCAGATTCTGAACGAGCATTTTATTATTTGATTGTATCACCCAAAGTGCAACAAAAGTGCAAAAGTAAAGAGCATATTTTCAAAAAATAAATAAAAAAGCCGTCCTTTTTCGGACGGCTCAAAGATACATCTTATTATTTGTTCAGTATATATGCAAGGGTTTCCTCAGCCCAGCTGTACTGTGCCATATATTCTCCGCGGAAAGCGTGGATCGCATACGGCTCGTTTTTCTCCCAATCGTAATAGTCACATTCGATGAGAGAGGTATCAATAGCGTAACTGTCCCACCCCTTGATCAGCACATTATCTGCGTTGACCGAATGGAGCGTTTCCTTAATGTCCGCAATACAGCTGCGCAGGCTGCTTTTGTTGCTTGTTTCGTTGCCGACATCCTCATAAACCACGGCACATATTTTATTGCCGTTCACCTTTGAGCCTTTACGGTCAATAAGGTATGCAAAAACCTCTTTGGATTTTGCCCGTGAAAAATTCAGCGGTTTGTCGCCGATATACACTTCGAAATCACCGAAGCATTTCACGCGGAGTTTCTTTTCACTTTCTTTTTTCACAAGTGGGAAACGGAGATTATCCAACTCCTGCCGTACCTTTTGCGCGTTGGCAGGCTTTTGCAGATAACCGCTGAAATGCAGAGGCATTGCATCGAATACATATTCCTCATAATATCCCGTTACAAACACAAGATTGATTTTCGGATTCTGTATTTTCAATTTCTTTGCCAGGGTAATTCCGTCCATAACAGGCATTTGGATATCAAGAAAAGCGATTTCGGGGAGGTTTTCTTTTGACCATTCAAGAGCCTCCAATGGGTTGGAAAATCCGTTCAGTTCACAGTCGGGAACTACTTCCGCAACGGTTTCCTTCAATCGATCAAGCTGAATGATTTCGTCGTCAACTACGATAATTTTCATTTTCCATTCACCTCCGTGTTTTTCGGTATGATGATAGTTACGGTCGTGCCCACACCTTTTTCACTATTGATTTCCATTCTGCCTCCGACCATATTGGCAAGACGGCTTTTTGTACTTGCGATACCGATGTGGGGGCGGTCGTCACTCGGTGGTTCGTTTATGTCAAATCCGGGACCGTTATCCGAAACAGTGATTCGATATTCTCCTTCCGTTTCGTTAGAGGCAATGCGAACGGTTGTTGGTTCCAGTCTTTTTTCCACGCCGTGCTTGACCGCATTTTCCACGATCGGCTGCAAAGCCAGTGCGGGAATACGAAAATCTTTCACTTTTATATCGTATTCAACGATGAGCCGCTGCGGGAAACGTCTTTTCTGTATTTTCAGATAATTTTCCACATGTTCAAGCTCTGTTTCGAACATAATGGGGCGCATCGTATTGATGGAGCGTAGGTTTCCGGA
Source organism: Clostridiales bacterium (assembly GCA_017577345.1). GTDB lineage: Bacteria > Bacillota > Clostridia > Oscillospirales > Oscillospiraceae > JAZOXB01. Next base: position 5,913 of record PITX01000033.1, on the reverse strand, counting down.
AAGATAATCCGAAAACTCGTTTACGGCATTTTCCGCATCCTTCGGGTCGTGACGGCAAAGATAAGCGATGGTAGACAGGGTATTGTACAGAAAATGCGGCTGGATCTGCGACATCATCAGATTCACTTTCATTTCTGTATTTTCCGCTTTACTCCTGTCGATTTCGGCTTCCTGCGCAAGAAGCTCTTTGTCCTGCTCGATATCAACGCCCACATAGATACTCAAAGCAATAAAAGCCAGACATACATAGCTGACAGACAAGCTGAATAACTGATCGACCACCGCAAGCAGCATTGGGACAATCAGATAGGTGAGCAGTGGATACAACTTCTTTTTCAGAAGCTTTCTATTTTTGAAAATCACGATATAGGATAACCAAACACCCGGAATAGAAAGGACAACAAGCGCTCCATAAGCAGGGGTATAATATGTATAGCCGTCAGCCGGAAAATAGCAAAACCAACCGGTATCTATGGAAAGAGAAAAGATTGCTGTTGAAACCAGGCAGTATACCGTCAGTAAATGAATGCAAATCAGCCGCTTTCGTTTCGTTTTCATGCACCCGGTCAGCGAGCAAACATAGTTAAAAAACATCACACCTGCAAGGCAGTAAAAGAAAAAATCAAAGACAGTCAGTGCAAGGTCTAATGTATAGAGCTTCGGCAGATACGTCGGAGATACAAACATTCCGTCCAATACCCACGTTGTCATATTGCAGAACAGCAACAGAACAAGATCAAGCACAAACAAGCCAAATGCCGTTTTGGTCTGATTTGCTGGTTTTCTTAAAACGGAAGAGACAAATAGAATCACAAGAAATAGGATCGCAATTATTTCCGCTGTAGCATTGATATAAAACCGCAGACTCGTATACGATATCATTTGTATTCCTCCTTTTTGTCGATAATACTTTTTATTTTTCGCGGATCGTCCGGTTTCTCTGCATCTTCGGGTATGACCCATGATCTGCCGAAGCGTTCCAGTCCGGGAATGCGTCCCGCCTGACAGAGCTTATGTACCCGGCTTTCCGACACGCCCCACTTGTAGGACGCTTCACGAGCTGACATATATCCCTTCATCGACGCACCTCCCGCAAATATAACTTTACATGATACATTATATCCGAATATACGGATATTTGCAATAAATTTTACAAAAAAGCCAAATTCAAGGCAATACCCCGCTCGGAATCAAGATTTTTCTCTTGGCTCCGGGCGGGGCTTTTTATATTTTATGAGTTATAACCACCTATCATCTTCCGGCGCTTTGCGTAGCTTGTCTATTGCTCCACGGTAAATCCGGTCGGCAGAGGACGGTACAACACCGTGCTCTCCGGCAAGGTCAATAAACGCCGTTTTCTTAAATTTGCATTTCACCTTTTTGCCGTTTATGACCTCTACATAACGTGTACTCCAACAGTTTTCGCAAAAACCGAGGTGTTCGGCAATGATGGCACGCTCACGGTATTCCAGATTATCGAACGCTTCACAGAGGATTTTCAGCCGCCGTTCGTGGTAAAACATCCGGGCCGGCTCGGTGGTGGTATCGACGGTCACATCCTCTGCGTTCTCTTCGCCGTCCTCGTCAGCGTACTGGCGGTAAAACTCCGTGAACATCATATTGCGCACGCCGCCGGTGATCATCTGCTCTGTGGTTTTCGGTTTGCGTCCAATTTCAAGAGAAATCCAGTCTTAGAACGCTTCCGTTGGTTGGTAGCTTCCGTGAATACTTTGAAAAGGTTAAAGAGGCACAGGAGCTGAATAAGAAGGTTTGCGGCGACTGCTACAACTATAAGTATGACGGATATGTTTTTGTGAATGAGTTGGGAGACATAATGAAACCCGACTACCTTACATCTTATTTTCCACAGTACCTGCAAAAGCATGGATTACGATGAATGCGTTTTCATGATTTGAGGCATAGCTGTGCCAGCTTGCTACTCGCAAATGGTGTGCCGTTGAAACAAATTCAGGAATGGCTTGGACACTCAGATTTCAGTACGACAGCCAATATCTATGCTCATCTTGACTACAAATCGAAGATCTCGTCTGCACAAGCTATGGAAAAAGGGATTCAGCTTCCCGGAGCAGGAGGGTTCAATTCACCATGGCTTGATGTAACCGATTCTGAAGAGGATGATGAGACGATTTGAACTCAAATATGAACGAAAATCAGGAGTTCTAACGCAAAAAACGGCCAGTTCTAACACGAAAAATACGGGTATGGTGGTGAGTGGATAAAAAAGAAAAGTCCAGCAAACCCGCATGTTTACTGGACTTTTTGGCGGAGAGGATGGGATTCGAACCCATGTGCGATTGCTCGCAAACTGATTTCGAGTCTTACGCCAAGCTGTGCAATTCGTGTCCGGCGTGGATGAAACCGGCATTTTCGTCAACGCGAAAAAGCAAGGCACAGTAAGGCTTTGCGGACGTTCCGACCGGAAACGGCCTGAAACCGATTTGAACCGTCACGAACCGAATACAAGGTTTTTTCTTGCCTGTTTTGCGTTTTTTCTTGCCTTTTGGCAAGAACGAAGGCAAGAAATACTACCCCCGAAACCCATCATACGGAGCACCCTTTCGGACCGTAAAAATGAAAGGAGCTTCGTTATGAAATACGATGCAAAGATATTCAGACAATACCCCGAGATCATGAACAAGGAGCAGATGCGGATCGCGTGCCATATCAGCAAGCGCACGGCGCTCTTTCTCCTTCAGTTCGATCTCATCCCTCACACCTGCACGGGCAAAAAGACACGCTGCTACAGCATCAAGAAGAGCGATGTGATCGCCTTTATGAATGACCGTGAGGTCAATCCCGAAAAATACATCGCGCCCGAGAACTGGTACAAGTACAGCGACTTCGATGTTCAGGCTTATAAGATACGTATCGAGCCGCAGCTGGACGGAGACAAAGAGAAGTACCGCCGCTTCTATGAAAGCAGGCTTTCCTCTCAGCCGGAGGTGATCGATGTCGGTGCCGTTGTGGACTTCACCGGCTATGACCGCCGCACCGTCACCCAATGGATCCGGCTCGGCAAGCTCCGGACGCTGGTGCTTCCGCAGAAGTATATGATCCCGAAATGCTACCTCATCGACTGGCTCTGCTCTGACGAATACAACAGCACGGTCCGCAAGACCCGCAGGCATATCGAAACGCTCTGGGAGCTGCGGAAATGGAACGACGGAGGTGGCCGGAATGCTTGATGATTTGTGGTACGGAAACATTGTTCCGTTTGAAAGTTTCCTTGACGGCAGACGGGATTACCGCGAATTGATGAAGATTATGGCAAGCGACCGGGAGAAACTCGAAAAGAATTTCACTCCGGAGCAAAGTGATTGGCTCACCAAATACGATGACATCATTAACGAGATGCACAGCATCGCAGAAGCCGAAGCCTTCAAGTACGGCTTCCGCCTCGCCCTCAACCTCACCGTCGAATCACTACACGATCAGTAAAGGAAGGTACCGATATGGGAAAAAGAATCATTGTCAGAAATGCGATCCAATGTAAACACTGTGGGGATATTATCGAGTCCTGCTACACGCACGACTTCCAGACCTGCTCCTGCGGAGCGTGTTCCGTTGACGGAGGCCACGATTATCTCCGCCGCTGCTATAAAACCTCCCCGGAGGAAGACTACATTCTTGGCTGAAATATGAGGACGACAATCAGGAGGGTTCTCTCTATCCGGAGCAGATCAAACTGATCGAGGGGTACGAAATGCTGTCTGATTTCTGGTTCCACGACAGCAAGCCGATCCGGTTTGAGCACGATGAACATACAGCAAAGCTATGGCTTGACTATTGCGGTACCGTCGCTGAGTTGCAGTTTGACAATGTGTACGAGCTCGACGTGAACGGTGATCCGACCTGCAACTGGATCCAAGAATTCCACCTGTATCGGGGCTGGCCTGTGCAAGATCTCATACAATTTGACATTGAATTCTACCGTATCAAATGCAAAAAGGTGACAGTCCTGTCGGTGTCCAAAGAATCACGCTAAAATTTATACGAATGCTGGGGCGCTTATTAACGGAACAAAGCATACAATGATTAAATCCCGACTGAAGCAGGGAAGTAATACCTGCCTCAGCCGGGATTTTGTCAGTCCTTCTTTAATAGAGCTTAATAAACACAAAAACTATACCCGAAAGGGTGTAAATGCGCGCTTGCTATATAAGTTTATACCCTCTCGGTGCGAATATTGCAAAAAATGATTGACTTTATACCCTAAAGGGTGCATTATATATGTATAATCCATTCCTTGGAGGGGACAATAATGAGTGAAATCTCTGAATTTATAAAAGAAAACAGAAAAAAAGCGGGACTTACACAAGAAGAATTTGCTTTGCGTTCAGGACTCGGTTTGCGCTTCGTTCGTGAATTGGAACAAGGGAAAGAAACCGTGCGCATGGACAAGGTGAACCAGGCTCTTGCAATGTTTGGCGCAGAAGCAGTACCGGGAAGGATGGATAAATCATGAGTGCATTCAGAACTGCTTATGTATATGTAAGACATACTTTCGCAGGTGTTTTAATGGAAACTGACGCAGGGTATTCCTTTGCTTATGACGATGACTATCTGAAATCAAATAATCCTTCTGCTGTCAGTTTGACGCTTCCCGTGCGCACCGAAGAATACACCTCAAAGACGCTGTTTTCTTTCTTTGATGGCTTGATCCCGGAAGGCTGGCTTTTGGATGTTGTCAGTAAGAACTGGAAAATTGACAGAAAAGACCGTTTCGGCCTATTGCTGGTTGCCTGCAAAGACCCGATCGGCAATGTCAGTATTCAGGAGGTGCGCAAATGAGTAACTGCTTATGCTGCGGAAAACCGCTTCGCAGTGAAGCTTCCGAAAAATTCGGTTGGCATGCTTCCTGTGTCAAAAAGTTTTTCGGGACATCCGCATTTCCCGATATTGATGTTTCGAAAGAAGTATTGGAACAATTGGCGCTTGACAGTACAAACAAAGGCTTTACCGTACCCGGTGTTCAGAAAAAACTTTCTCTTCACCTGACGGAAGGTGAAAAACCGCGCCTGACCCTTGTGAACTATCCTACGGGGTATATTCTGAAACCGCAGACAGAAGACTATGCTGCACTTCCGGAAATGGAATATGCGGTTATGCAAATGGCAAAAGCAACCGGAATATTCACCGTCCCGCTTGCACTTGTAAAATTGTCGTCGCAGGAGAATGCCTTTGCTTATATTACCAAACGAATCGACCGCGAGGACGGGAAAACGCTCGCTATGGAAGATTTTTGCCAATTGGATGGCCGCCTCACCGAAGATAAGTATCGCGGTTCGTACGAGCGCTGCGGTAAAATCGTGAACGAATACTCTTGCCGGGCGAGACTGGATCTGTCCGAGCTGTTCTTAAGAATTGTGTTTTCCTTTGCTGTTGGAAATTCCGATATGCACCTGAAAAACTTCTCTTTAATTGAAACGGAAGAGGGTAGCGCAGAATATCGGCTTTCAGCAGCGTATGATATGCTTTCAACAAATGTGGTTATCCCTGCCGACAAAGAGCAAATGGCACTGACGATAAAAGGGAAAAAGCAAAACATCCGTCGAAAAGACTTCCTTGTTTTGGCAGGGACAATCGGCCTTGATGAAAAAATAGCTGAGAAGCTGATCGAAAAAATCGTGAAACTCGAAAGAAGGTATTTAGATATCTGTGCTGCGTCTTATATGCCAGACGAGATGAAAGAAGAACTCTGCAAGCTGATCCAGGCACGTCTTGCAATACTGAAATAACCGCCCACGAAAGAAACACGAAAGAAACACGAACAAAAGACGAAGAAAACACGAAATAACAGCACCTAAAATGAAATCCCGGCTGAGACGAGAAAACCTCATTTCAGCCGGGACTGTTTTTGTAAGTGGCTTTCGAGTTGCCGAAAGACTGATT
>PITX01000294.1 GCA_017577345.1 Clostridiales bacterium | reverse complement strand
TTTGCGCTGACGAAGTTGCGCAGTAAGTCAAAATACTTAATTATCTTTACATTATTCAAAACCTGAAAGGACAGATTGCCACGGTTTGCTTCGCAAACCTCGCAATGACAAATCTGTTCATGCTTTTCTTTTTTTTGACGGTTACGGACTTTTTTGACAGTCTGAAATTTACTGCCGCGCTTTTTTGCGCGGCAGTAAATTTGTGTTGACAAATTTTCACTGCTCCCATATAATGAGGGTACTAAAGGGGAGTAGTTACTACGCATGGTCAACAATCGCCCGGCTCGACCGGTGGTCATGCGCCTGCTTTCATACTGAAATCTGATTAAAACATGAAATGTTTTAACGGAAGAACAGTATCAGGAACGAGACTTTTAGCACGCGGTGCTGAAGGTCTTTTTATTTTTCGGAATAGGAGTAGCTTTATGTTAGTGCCTGTGATTGCCTTTGCGGTGACCTATGTTCTGATGATCGCTCTGCCGAAGATGCGGCATTGGGTAGCGGCAGCGTCCGCAGTGTTCTTCCTCGTATGGGGCGGTATTTCTGCGGACGGCGGCATCCTTGCCTCGCTTACGGATGCGGCAGGTGCCATCAACTGGAATGTCCTCATGATGCTCTTCGGCACGATGGGAACGGTCTATTTCTTCATCGAATCGAAAATGCCGGATGTCATGGCAGAAAAGATCCTCCATGTGGCACCGAATACGATGTGGGCAGTGGTGTTTATCTCTCTGTTTTCCGGCATCATTTCCGCGTTTATGGACAATGTGGCGACCGTGCTGATGATCGCTCCGATCGGGCTTGCGGTGGCAAAGCAGTTGAAAATATCTCCCGTGGATATGCTCATCTGCATTTCCGTCTCTTCCAATCTGCAGGGTGCAGCGACACTGGTCGGTGATACGACCTCTATCATGCTCGGCGGCTACGCAGACATGAACTTCCTTGATTTCTTCATTTTTCAGGGGAAAGCAAGCATCTTCTGGGCGGTAGAGCTTGGTGCATTGGCAACGGTGCCGGTCATTATGATCATCTTCCGCAAGCAGCGTCAGAAGGTGAATATTACCGTCTCGTCCAAGGTAGAGGACATCGTCCCGACCCTTCTGCTGACGCTGAACATCGTGCTTCTGATCGTTGCCTCCTTCCTGCCGAACATGCCCGAGACCATCAACGGCATCATCTGCCTTGTGGTTTTTGCCGTGACGGCGATTTATTCTCTCCTTCGCAACAAGGGTTTCAGTAAGATCGCCGCCTCCTTCCGTGATATTGACTACCGCACACTGCTTCTGCTTGCGTCGCTGTTCATTATCATCAGCGGCGTGGAAAAGGCGGGCGTGCTGGATCTGCTGGCGGAAAAAATGGTTCTGCTCGGCGGCGGAAATCTGTTCGTCATCTACACGATCATCGTCTGGGTGTCCGTTCTGCTGTCTGCGTTTATCGACAATATTCCCTATGTTGCAACGATGCTGCCGGTTGTGCAGAGTATCGCACTGTCCATGGGAATCGCACCCTATGTGCTGTATTTCGGACTTCTGACCGGTGCAACACTGGGCGGCAATATCACGCCGATCGGTGCCTCTGCCAATATCGCGGCGATCGGCATTCTGAGAAAGTCCGGCTACGAGGTGAAGAACCGGCAGTTTTTCCGCATCGGACTGCCGTTCACACTGGTTGCAGTACTTGTCGGATACCTGTATATCTGGTTCCTCTGGGCGTAAAATGCTTGACAGTGACATGGAATCCTGATAGAATACAAATAATGACAGCTTTGCTGCTTCTGTATCAAGCGGCGAAGCTGTTTTTTTGGAGGAATCTATGAAAAAGAAAACCTTTTATTCCGAATTGGCTTATGTGTTTGGATTGATTGCACTTGCGCTCGGCGTGGCACTGATGGAGAAGGCAGATTTTGGCGTTTCCATGGTCGTTGCACCGGCATATGTGCTGTATAAC
>PITX01000293.1 GCA_017577345.1 Clostridiales bacterium | reverse complement strand
ACCGTCAAGTGCTGACCGATGCCGCGCGCGATGAAGTTGACGGCAACGCTGGCGAGGTACGCACCCTTGCCGCTGATCGAGGAAGAAAAGTCATGAACGCTTTCCGCGATGCGCGCATCAATACCGGAGCAGGCGATCGTCAGGCATGCTTTGCCGTTGCAGTCGATCAGATCAAGCTGCTGTACTTCCCCGTTCCAGAGATTTTCCGCGTCCATAAATTTCGGCAGCATCTCAGGGCCGAAATTTTTGAGAAAGTCGTTTCCGGTGCCGATGGGGATCACGGTCATGGCGGCATTGTCGAAGCCGGCGATGCCGTTTGCCACTTCGTTGACCGTGCCGTCGCCGCCGCAGGCATAAAAGCGGACGGCCTCGCCGGTCTCGGCGATGCTGCGTGTGAGCTGCGTGGCGTGACCGTGGGATTTGGTCAGCATACAGGACACATCGAGCCCGTGTTTTTGTTCCAGTGCTTCCGCCATGGCATAGACACGCTGCCGATTATCCCTTTTTCCGGCAGCGGGATTGATGATAAAGATATGCTTCAAGCGTTTCGCCTCCAACAGACAAACTCTATGATGAACTATACTGCAAGGTGTTCGGAAAAAGCAATGAACAGATTGTAAAAAATGTCGAATTCGAGAGAAAAGAAACCATCTTAGCGAAATCTAAACAGGAATTTACAGCTTTTTCCCATACATAAACAAATCACATTTGAGCATGCCGTTGTAGAGCTTGCGCTTCTTGTCCGCGATCCGACCGAAGCAGCGCTCAAACTCGGTATGAGAGGAAAGCACATAAATGCGCCAGGTGTCGGGCAGCTTATCCATGGCTTTGCCGAAGGCGCGGTAAAGCTCCTCCGCCTCCTTCTGCTCCAGCAGACGCTCGCCGTAGGGCGGATTCGTCACAATGCGGCCATACATACCGCCCCAGTGAAAGCGTGTGGCGTCGTCGACCTCAAACTTTACGATGTCGTTCACCTCGGCAAGCTCGGCGTTGTGACGCGCAATTTCCACCGCCTGCGGATCGATGTCGCCGCCCCAGATCTCATAGCGACCGTTGAATTCCTTGTCCATCGCCTCGTCCGCCGCGTCAAGCCAGATTCTCTTGTCAAGCATATCCCAGTGCTGGGAAGCAAAGCTGCGGTTCAAGCCGGGGGCGCGGTTTTTGGCAATGAGCGCGGCTTCAATGGCGATCGTGCCGCTGCCGCAGAAGGGATCACAGAGCGGATCGCGGCCATTGTAGTGAGAAAGCTGCACCATCGCAGCGGCAAGCGTCTCGCGCAGCGGTGCCGCAACGCCCACGGCGCGGTAGCCGCGTTTATAAAGCCCCTCGCCGGAGGAGTCAAGACCGATCATGACCTCATCTTTCATGATGGAAAAGCGGATCTGACAGCGCCTGCCGGTTTCAGGCAGCTGGGCAAGGCCGTATTTCTGCCCCAGACGCTCGACGATCGCCTTTTTGACAATCGACTGGCACGCGGGCACGGAATGGAGCGTGGAGTTGATGGAGTAACCCGTGACGGGAAACTCGCCGTCACGCGGGATCCAGTTCTCCCATGCAATGGCTTTTGTACCCTGAAAGAGTGCTTCAAAGTCGGTCGCGCGGAAGGAGCCGAGCACAACGATCACGCGTGCGCCGCAGCGCAGGTTGATGTTCAGACGCGCGATGTCGGCCTCCGTCCCCCTGCAGAGAATGCGGCCGTTTTCCACAGCAACATCGGATAGTCCCAGTTTTTTGATTTCGTTTCCCACCAGACTTTCCAGCCCCAGCAGGCACGGTATGGCAAAGGTAAGCATTTGTTGCCTCCCATTTTCATGTTTTTTACAGTATAACGGATGGGAACAAAAAGTGCAAACCCCGCGTCAAAAAAATTAACAGTAGTAATATGAGGAATTTTTTGGTATACTAAACGAAGAGCTTCGCGCAGAGGGGAAAACTGCGGAAAAACGAAGATGTAAACTTAA
>PITX01000292.1 GCA_017577345.1 Clostridiales bacterium | reverse complement strand
AACCAGTGCAGCGCATTGGCAAAGATCAGGATCAGCTTATAGAGAATGTCGCGGTGCTTGAGATGCGTCAGCTCATGGCGCAGGATAAAACGCAGCTCGATTTCCGTGTAGTCCTCATGCGGCAGCAGAAGCTTCGGACGAATCAGCCCGGTCAGCGCCGGTGTCGATACCGCAGGGCAGAAAGCGGCTTTCGGTGCAGTCAAACCGAGAGCGGACGCTTCCTCACGCAAAAATTCACCATAGCGGTCGTTTTTTAGCGGCTCGCTCCAGCGATGGGCAAGACGACGAAATCTGCCGTAGCCGATTGCCTGGACGGTGAGGAACATTGCAACACCCGCAAGCCACGCCCAGAACAGCACAGAAGATACATCAACGATGCGCCGTATGGGAGTAGAAGGCAGCCTTTGTGTGAAGTCATCACCGGGCTGTATGTGTGAAAGGGCAGGGGTCACACCGTCCGGCACGGTGACAAAGTTGTCCTTATGCGAGATCTTCGGAACGATGGCGGCCTTGTCTGTCCAGACCATGACGTGCTCGCTCGGCGGCGTGATCTGCACCGGTGCGCTTTTCACCGAGTAATCAATCGGCAGCAACAGCAGCACGGCAAGAAAGAGCCACAGCCAGTAATACATCCTGGCGCGATACCGTTTTCCAAGAAAGGGACGAAGTGTAAGCAACAGTGCAATCACCGCTCCGCCGATGGCGGAGGTTTTTGTCAGTTGCAGCAGAAAGTGTTCCATAAAAGCCTCCTTATCGGCTCAAATCGTCCAGATAACGGCGCAGCTCGTCGATTTCGCTCTGTTTCAGCGGTTTCTCCGCGCATAGCGCCGCGACAAAGTGGGTGACCGAGCCGCCGTAGAGTCTGCCGAGCGTCTCCCGGCTGTCATGTTTCAGGTAGGTCTCGCGGTCAACGAGTGCGGTGTAGAGATTGCCGCGCCCCTCGCGCCGAACAGAGAGGAAACCCTTTTCGCACAGGCGCGTCAGGTAGGTGTTGATCGTGTTTGCTGTCCAGTTGTGGTCAGAGAGTGCGTTTTCAATGTCGCTGCGCGCGACCTCACCGCTGTGCGTCCAGATCGCCTGCATCACCGCAAGCTCGGCATCAGGCAGTTTCTTTTTCTCTTCCATATCGTCAGACCTCCGTGTGCAGGAATGATTTGCAATCTACGACAAGTGTCGTTAGTTATTATATACTACACCTGTCGTAATATGTCAAGCATAAAAAGAGGCCGGAAAAGGGACGATAAAAAGCAAAATGTACTGGAATGTTCCAAAAATATGTGATACAATAAGAACATTCCGGGACATAATATGCCGATGGGCGGTGACAGAGTACATACCCGAACAGGTCGGCAGAATGGAGAACACACATGACAGACAATCCTGTTTTTAAGAATAATCTCTCGCTGGAAAGCGAGATTCCGCTGTATGCTCAGCTGACGGGTATCATCCAGCGCACGATCACCTCCGGGGCGCTCAAGATCGGAGATCTGCTGCCGTCCGAAACGGAGCTGTGCAGGGAATTTGACATCAGTCGAAACACCGTGCGTCAGGCGATCGGTGCGTTGGAGGAGGAGGGCTTCGTCGTGCGAAAGCGCGGCAAGGGTACCTTCGTAACCGATCCGAACGCGAGACGCAAGGGCGTGCAGTACTCCTTTACGACCGAAATATCCCAAATGGGGAAAACGCCGTCCTCCACCCTGGTGGATTTTGCGGTGATCACGCCGTCGCTTCATATTGCGGAGCTGATGGGACTGGGAAAAGGGACAAAGGTCTACTGTTTTACGCGCGTGCGCAACGTGGACGGGGAGCCGCTGATTTTGGAGACCTCTTACTATCCCGAATATATTTATCCGAATCTGACGCGGGAAATGCTGGAGACCCACAGCTTTTACAGTCTCCTTTACCATGTGGGTGTCGTGCCGTTCTCCGCGGAGGATACTTACGAAGCGGTGGTGCTGGAAC
>PITX01000291.1 GCA_017577345.1 Clostridiales bacterium | reverse complement strand
CTCATCGGCAAATGGTCTGACCGCACCTGGTGCAAGATGGGCCGCAGAAAGCCTTACCTGCTTGTGGGCGCTATCGTAGCAGTGCTGGTGATGGCTTTCCTGCCGAACGCCGGCAGCCTGAATTTCAGCCAGAAGCTGTTCCTTGGCATCAACGGTGCGATGTGGTTCGGCCTCTTCTCGCTCATTTTCCTGGACACCAGCATCAACGTGGCTATGCAACCGTTCAAGATGATGGTGGGGGACATGGTCAACGAGGAGCAGAAGACCAAGGCCTATTCCATCCAGAGTTTTCTTTGTAACGCCGGCTCGTTCATGGGCTACCTGTTCCCGATATTCTTCACTTGGATCGGTATCGCCAACGAAGCGCCGAAGGGCGTGGTGCCGGACTCTGTCATCTGGAGTTTCTACGTAGGCGCCGCTATTCTTATTCTTTGTGTCCTCTATACCTTCGCCAAGGTGAAGGAGATGCCTCCGAAGGAGTATGCTGAATTCCACGGCATCGATCCGCAGAAGGCCGAGAAGCCGCAAAGCGAGAACCTCTTCAAGCTGCTCGCCCATGCTCCTAAGACTTTCTGGACAGTGGGTTTAGTGCAGTTCTTCTGCTGGGCGGCCTTCCTGTTCATGTGGACCTATACAAACGGCGCGATTGCTGACAATTGCTGGGGCACTACCGACGCGACTTCCGCCGGCTATCAGGCAGCCGGCAACTGGGTTGGAGTACTGTTTGCCGTACAGGCGGTGGGATCGATGCTCTGGGCATTGGTCATTCCGCGCTTCAAGTCTCGCAAGGTGGCATATGTCGTGAGCCTGGTTATCGGTGCCATAGGCTTCATATCGGTATTCTTCCTGCACAATAAATACGTTTTGTTCGGTTCATACCTGCTCATAGGAGCTGCCTGGGCGGCAATGCTCGCCCTTCCGTTCACGATTCTCACCAACTCGCTGACGGGTGAGCATATGGGAGAATATCTTGGACTCTTCAACTGCACTATATGTTTGCCGCAGATCATAGCGGCGGCTCTTGGCGGCGCGGTGCTGAGCCTCGTGGGAGGATCGCAGGCGGCGATGCTGATGGCGGCCGGCGTGCTTCTGCTGCTGGGCGCAGCTTCGGTCCTGCTTGTAAAGGAGAAAAAATAACAAATCAACCATATTTTTCTATTAACCAAAACAGTATTTATGAAGAAAGTTATTACACTATTCGCGATTGCGATGCTTTCTGTCACGGCGGCCTTTGCGCAGTACCGCGCAAGCGGCGTCGTCGTTGACAAGGACGGCATTCCCGTAATCGGAGCCGCGGTAGTCCAGCAGGGCACCACGGTAGGTGTACAGACAGGTCTCGACGGAGATTGGACGTTGAACGTCCCATCCGCCGATACACCACTGGAGATCAGCTTTCTCGGCTATAAGACCGTAGTGGTGCCCGCTTCGCAGGCTTCCCGCCTCGTCCTGCAGGACGATGCCGAATTCCTGGACGAAGTCGTGGTCATCGGTTACGGTTCTGTCAAGAAAAGCGATATGACAGGATCTGTCGTTGCTCTGAAAGCTGATGAGATCAACCGCGGTGCAGTCAACTCTCCTGAGCAGATGCTCCTCGGTAAGGTTTCCGGTCTGCACATCACTCCTGCCACCGGACAGCCTGGAGCCTCAGCTAAAATCCGCATCCGCGGCGCTGCTTCGCTCAACGCAAGCAACGACCCTCTGATCGTCATCGACGGAGTCCCTGTGACAAGCGACGGAGGTGCAGGAATGGGTAACCCTCTCGCATCCGTCAACCCTAACGACATCGAGAGCTATTCTGTTCTTAAGGACGCTTCCGCAACTGCAATCTACGGATCGCGCGCTTCCAACGGTGTCATCATCATCACTACCAAGAAAGGTAAGGGCGACGCTACCGTCAAGTTCGACGCACGTTTCGGTTCCAACAGCCGACTCATCCCTAACTATGACGTAATCACTGAACCGGGCCAGTACTATGA
>PITX01000290.1 GCA_017577345.1 Clostridiales bacterium | reverse complement strand
CTTTGCCTCGATTACCAATGCGTCGCTCGCTGTTGATTTCTGCAGTCACGGGCGGGTTGACCTCGTTCTGATGGATGTGATGACGGAGCTTGGAAGCAGCGGCCTTGACGCTGCGGAGGAGATCAAAAAGAGATATCCAAAGGTAAAGATCATCATTGTTACGAGCATGCCTGAGGCATCTTGGCTCAGTCGGGCAAGGGAGATCGGCGTCGACAGCTTCTGGTACAAGGAGGAACAGAAGGAGCCTATCCTTGCCGTCATGGAGCGCACCATGGCGGGTGAGAGCATCTATCCCGACCAAACGCCCACTGTGCAGATTGGCTATACAAACAATCACGACTTCACCGAGCGGGAACTGGAGATCCTTCGGGAACTGATTTCCGGTGACAGCAATGCCGAGATCGGCCAGCGGCTCGGCATCGGAGCCAGTACTGTAAAGTATCATGTGCAGAATATGCTGGAAAAGACCGGGATGCACACCCGGACGGAGCTTGCCGCCGTTGCACGGAGCCTCGGCATTGTTATCAAATAGGTAAAGTATTCCTCTGACCGCCTGCGAAACAACGCAGGCGGTCTTTTTTTGAAAAAAACACTTGGGACTACCCAATCGGCGGGGGTGAAAATTTTTGATTTCCTTAAAATAATAGCCAAGGGATGAGTATGAACTCTCCTGCAAACTGATTCTCAGTCTTTTATGACCGGAAAGGAGTATTTAAAAATGGGACTGTTCAGTAAAGAAGCCTGCACCTTCTGTGGAAAAGAAGTCGGCATGATGCACCGCAGCAAGCTGAAAACCAAAGAATATATCTGCAGCGATTGCAGAAATAAAACCAATCCGTATGCAAGAATGGACTATACATCCAGAGATGCCGCCCAGCGGATGATGGAGGCGATGCCGCAGGATGCTGCGTGGCTGGATCAGGAGATCGCACGTTTGGAGGATGAAAATGCAGAGAAGAAAATAAGATTTGTCGTTCAGGACAGACACGATTATGATCTCGGAAGCAAGCATGTAGTATATACCTGTGTTCACACTCTCGGCGTTTTCCAACTCTATTGCAGCGACCAAAGTCACTATGCGTACAATCCTGTACTCTTCTTTGATCACATTCTTCCGTACCGATTCGATGATGGAAACACCTTCTTTGCGGATGCTCGCAGAATGGAGATCATGGACGCCAACGCAAAATATGCGACTGTAAGCGAATCTAAAGACCCGGACGGAAAGATCACAAGCTGCGAACTGATCATTCCTTATCAGGACGAGTGCATCCAGCAGATCAGGATCAGCAGCAGCGTCAGAAATGAGGATGAATGCAAGGCATTTTACGCGCTTGCAGACCAGATCAACAAGGATCGCCGCATCTGCATCGAGCAGTATTGGGACGATATTCAGCGCAAGGAACGGATGCAGGTGCGAAATCTGGGCGATACCGCCGCTGCTGCGCTCAAGGCAGCCGTAAAAGGTGAAAGCGTAGAGGCTACCGTCAAGGAGGGCCTTGAAACCGCCAATGCCATCGAGGAGGGCAAGGTCAAGCAGGGACTCTTCGGCAAGCTGTTTAAGAAGTAATCAGGAGGAAAACAACGATGAAAAAGCTATTTGCTTTGATCCTTGCAGCGGCTATGGTGTTTAGCCTTGCTGCCTGCGGAGGAAAGACAGAAACCCCAAGCAACACGCCGCAGCAGACAAGCGAAAATACAAAGACGGACAGCTCTGCCAATGGCGACGGCTCTTACCGGTTCCTCTATGGCTGGGAAAACCAGGAAGCAACGCTTTATACCCCGGAGAACGCCGTGTCAGAGGGAGAAGGAATCTACGATGTCAACTACGTTCCCAAAGATAATGTGTTTCAAGGTATGTCCCTGACCTTCCAGGCGGAGGACGAGAGCTGGTACTGCCAGGCGCGGGACTGGCAGAGCAATACGGCGAATTCTATTGAGCATCTCGCACAGTATTATTTCACAGGGAAGGTGGAAGA
>PITX01000289.1 GCA_017577345.1 Clostridiales bacterium | reverse complement strand
GTCATGTTCTTGAACGAGCCGACGATCAGCAGGGCTGCGGCAAGCACAATGAAAATCAGGTTAAAAAAAGTAAAAACCTTCTCCTTAACGATTTGCTTTTCACTCTTTGTGTTGCTTGCAGGCGCTGCGTTGCGCAGACCGTTGTTCTGCCGCACAACGACCTGCTCCGAGGTCAGACCCAGCTCAATATCCGCATCAACGAACGGTATTATTCGATATGCAGCATTGGCAGGGAAGTACTTTTCTCTTTTCATTTCGCGCTCCGAATACATACTTTTCTTAATAAAGTATAACATAGATTGACAGAAATGAACATCATAATCTTTCTTTTTTGCAAAAATTCGGCGAAAATCGTAATCTGCCGAAACACTGCAAAAGAGTTGTAAAATAATTGAAAAAAGTACTTGATTTTCGGAAACCTATGTGTTATCATAACCAAGTCTGCAAATGGGTGGTCCTCTGCGGCGCGGTCAACGCCGATATGAACGCCTAATAAACAAGGAGGACAAAATTATGGATCTGATGAAGGCTCTGACCAGCCAGTACATGAAAGAAGAACTGCCGGAAATGAATGTCGGCGATACCGTTCGCGTTCATGTAAAAATTAAGGAAGGTGCTCGTGAAAGAGTACAGGCATTTGAGGGAACGATCATTGCCCGCAAGCATGGCGGCATTGAAGAGTCCATCACCGTTCGCCGCCTGAGCTACGGCGTTGGCTGTGAGAAGGTTTTCCCCGTGCATTCTCCGAACATCGTCAAGGTAGAAACGATCCGTCGCGGCAAGGTTCGCCGTGCAAAGCTGTACTACCTGCGTTCCCGTCTCGGCAAGGCTGCAAAGGTCAAGGAGAGAGTCTAATCCGAAAACACCCCCGTATTTTCCGAAAGGGAAGTGCGGGGTTTGTTTTTTGCAGATTTTATGTTATAATAAGTAAAGAATTGTAATTCGGAGGGTATAGAAATGAGATTTGATGCAAAAAAGGTCAAAAATGATATAGTCGCGTGGATCAGAGACTGGTTTGAAATCAACGGCAAGGGATGCAACGCGATTATCGGAATCTCCGGCGGCAAGGACAGCTCAGTAGCCGCGGCACTCTGCGTAGAAGCACTTGGAAAGGATCGCGTTATCGGCGTTTTGATGCCCAATGGGGAACAGCAGGATATTGATATGGCCTTTCTGCTGGTGGAGCATCTCGGCATCAGACACTATGTCGTGAATATCAAGGACGGATATGACGGCCTTCTGCGCAGTGTGGAAGCCTCGCTCGGCGAGGTCAGCAAGGACACGCTGATCAATCTTGCGCCCAGAATCCGCATGTCCACGCTCTATGCCATCTGCCAGAGCAGAAACGGGCGGGTAGTCAACACATGCAATCTCTCCGAGGACTGGGTGGGATATTCGACAAGATACGGCGACAGCGTTGGCGATTTCAGTCCGCTTTCCATGCTCTGCGTCAGAGAGGTCAAGGCAATCGGCAGGGAACTGGGGCTTCCGGAGGTATTGATCGAAAAAGTGCCTATCGACGGCCTGTGCGGCCAAACGGATGAGGACAAGCTCGGTTTCACTTATGATACGCTTGATAAATATATTCGTGACGGCATTGAGCCGGAACCGGAGACAAAGGCAAGGATCGACCGTCTGTATCAGCTCAACCGCTTCAAGGTGCGCTTCATGGATGTGTTCCCGTATCAGCCGGAATAAAAAATCAAAACGGCGGATTTTTCCGCCGTTTTTCCACAGGGAAGAGCAGTGCGCAATGATAAGGATCTAACGCGCTTTGCAAATCAACTGTAAACCGAATTGAATACCGAACGCAACAAAATAAAAATTTTGTTGCGTTCGGAGTGGGTTTGTGCTATAATATAGATATGAGCAAGCGGGCTGGACGCTATCCGTTCTTAGGATGCATCCTCAAGCCTATTTCTGCGTTTAGCTCTATTGTCGCTTCTGCGGCTGATACATTGACTGTTTGCATCTTCTAATG
>PITX01000288.1 GCA_017577345.1 Clostridiales bacterium | reverse complement strand
GGGTCATATTCAGACCGTCAAAGCCCACTGTGGTCTCGTGCGGAACGACATTCTGCATGAAGCGCATCAGAATCGTGGCGATCTGCGCACGGGTCGCATTCTCCTGCGGCTTGAGGAAGAAGAACTTGCCCTCAAACACACCGGTGATCAGATTCATGGCACAGGTCCACTGCATCGGCTCAACTGCATAGCTGCTGACGCTGTCCTTATCCTTGAAGTCGCCGAGCGTGTACTTGATATCGGTGCAATAGCCGCAGTAGTCCGCATAGCGGTACAGAATCGCCGCAAGCTGCTCGCGGGTGATGTTGCCGTTCGGGTCAAAGGTGTCCTTCGTTTTGCCGGTGACGATGCCGCAGTCTGCCGCCCAAACGACGGCACTGCCGTACCAGTCGCCGAACTCGACATCCTTGAACGGGTTGTCCAGACCGCCGACAGGAGGTGTATTCTCCATGCGGTACAGGACGGTAACGACCATGGCGCGGGTGGTGGGAAGATTGGGACCGAAGGTGGTATCCGTCATGCCCTTCATCAGACCGTTCAGATAGCAGTATTCCACACCGGCATATGCCCAGTGATTCGCCATATCCGTAAAGGGTACGGTGATCTGCTTTTCCATCCAATAGGCATGAACAACGACATCGCCGGTCAGCACGGTGGATGCGGTGATTTCATGGAAATCGTCATCGAACCAGCCCTCAAAGACCATGTTGGGCTTACTATTGACCGGTACGGGAAGCTCACCGACCGGCTTGCCTTCCTCTACTCTGCGCCACGGTTCTGCGCCGTTGAGGCTGCCGCCCTCGGTCTGTTTCGGGTCAAAGGTGATGATGTACCCGTCATCGGCAAAGACTGCCGGTGTCAGTACGGAGCAGAGGATCAGCGCGGCAAGAAGTATCGCAAAAAAACGCTTTTTCATCAAAATCTCTCCTTTCTCATTTATGTGAACAACTTCTCATTATATTCATCATACCATAAGATTGTCAAAAAATCTATATTTTTCTGCGAAAAAATCAGAGTGACCGTATCAAAACAGTCACTCTGATTTCTTTACAGGCATCCGAGCTCTCTTGCTTTTTTGCGAAGCAGAAGAAGATCGGAAAAAGCATCGGGTCGCTTGGCAGTATCGCGCAGCAGCGCGGACGGATGATAGATCGCGGAATACCAGCTGCCGTCCTTCTGCGTCCATTGTCCGTGTTCCCTGGTGATGCGGAAATCCGGGCGGATCAGCCGCATCGCCGCAATTCTGCCGAGGCAGACCACGATTTTCGGCTGCAGCAGTTTAAGCTGTTCATACAGGTAGCCGATACAGGCATCCTGCTCCTCCGGCTTCGGATCGCGGTTCTGCGGCGGACGGCATTTGACGATATTGCAGATATAGCAGTTGTGTCTGCCGAGATCAATAATGGAAAGCATATCATCCAGCAGCTTTCCTGCCGCACCGACAAAGGGTTCACCGCTCAGATCCTCCTGCTGCCCCGGTCCCTCGCCGACAAATACGATATCGGACGGTACCGGACCGACACCGAACACTACCTTCGTGCGCGTTGCGGCAAGTGGGCAGCTTTGGCAGGAAAAGCATTGCTCTCTCAGCGCGTCCATGTTATCCATCGGTTCTCCTCCGCTGTGCGGCACGCTGCCGCTTCAGCTTTGCCAGCTTTTTTGCCTTGTGTACATTGACTGCACGGATGATCAGCAGCGCGATCAGCAGAATGAACATCAGCAGCAGCGGTACCGTCAGATACCAGTAGCGCAGCAGCTCCGAAAGCAGACTGCCGCCGATATCTCCGCCGGGACCGGGAACGATCTCGTCCTCGCGTTCGACCTTCGTCAGCGTGACAAGCTCGCCCGTCACCAGCGGAATACCGTCATACATTGCCGTTACCGTACCGACGCGCTCTCCCTCTGCCAGCGGTGCCTCCAGTGGGGAAGCACTGTCGTAGAGCAGCTTCATTGAAATATTTTCCGGCTGACAGTAACGCGGCAAAAGTACCGTAG
>PITX01000032.1 GCA_017577345.1 Clostridiales bacterium | reverse complement strand
GTCTTGCAAGAGGTCTGGATATTACCGTGCGAGTTACCAGCCCGACCTATACGATTGTAAACGAATATATCGGCGGCAGACTGCCGCTGTTCCATTTCGATATGTACCGTCTGGAATGTGAGGACGACCTGTTCGACATCGGCTGGGAGGACTATCTGCGTCGCGGTGGTGTCTGCGCCGTCGAGTGGAGCGAAAATGTCCGCGAGGCGATGGGGGACGCGATTTTTGTCCGGATCGACAAGGTCACGGATGAAATCAGACAGATCACGATAGAGGGAGGAGCGGCAAATGCGGATCTTAGCCTTTGAGACTTCGGCAAAAGCGGCATCTGTTGCACTCATGGAGGAGGAACGGCTGCTTGGAGAATACTATCTGAACTGCGGTCAGACACACAGCCGCACCCTGATGCAGATGGCACAGGAGCTGTTGGAAAACTGCGCTCTGACCCCGTCAGATGTCACGGCGGTCGCCTGCGCGGCAGGACCGGGCAGCTTTACCGGCGTGCGTATCGGCGTTGCCGCGGCAAAGGGCTTTGCATGGGGCAGGGAGCTGCCCTGCGTCGGCGTTTCCACCATGGAGGGCATGGCACAGCAGGCTGCAATTTTCGACGGCATTATCTGCTGCGCGATGGATGCGCGGCGGGAGCAGGTCTATAACGCGCTGTTTTCCTGCGAGGGCGGTAGGTTGACCCGATTGACTGAGGATCGGGCGATCTCGCTCGAAGAACTGGAGCAGGAGCTGAAAACGCACGAAAAGGCAAAAATAATGGTTGGCGATGGCGCACAGTTGTGTTATAATACATTCAGTGAGATTGTTCCCGGCTGCATCCTTACGCCGGAGCAGATCGTAATGCAGCGCGCCTCCGGGGTGGCACTGTGCGCGAGAAAACTGCTTCTGACGGGAGCGGCGTTTGACGGTGCGGCACTGGAGCCGAACTACCTGCGTCTGTCACAGGCGGAACGGGAACGCAATGCACGGCTGAATCAAAGCAAAGGAGAATAAGAATGGGAAAAATTCAGGTTTTGGAGCATCCCCTGCTGCAGCATAAGCTGTCGATCCTGCGCGATAAGAACACCGGTGTAAAGGAATTCCGTGAAGCGGTCGGTGAGATCGCCGCACTGATGTGCTATGAAGCGACCCGTGATCTTCCCACAGAGGAGGTGGAGATCGAAACGCCGATCACCACGGCAAAATTCAAGGTTCTGGCAGGCAAAAAGCTTGCCATCGTGCCGATCCTCCGAGCAGGTCTCGGTATGGTCGATTCCATGATCTCGCTGATGCCCTCGGCCAAGGTCGGACATATCGGTATGTTCCGTGATCCGGAGACGCACGCACCTGTGAAGTATTACTGCAAAATGCCGCCGGATATTTCCGAGCGTCAGGTTTTCATCGTTGATCCGATGCTTGCCACGGGCGGTACGGTGATTGCGGCGATCGACGTGCTTAAAAACGAGTATGGCTGCAGGTCGATCACACTGATGAATATCATTGCCGCACCGGAAGGTCTGAAGGCCGTCACCGATGCCCACCCCGATATTGACATTTTTGTCACGGCGGTGGATGAGCGGCTGAATGAAAACGCCTATATCGTCCCCGGTCTCGGAGACTGCGGCGACCGTATCTTCGGCACAAAATAAGTTAAAAATTCGGGGTCAGGTTTTGAAACCTGACCCCGATGACTTTTTATTGCATCTTTTTGCGCGTAACAGCTCTCATACAGATCAGTACCGAGATCATCAGCACAACGGAGATCGGAAGAACGATCAGCGCGTTCGGGACAAAGCCCGCAATGATGTAACCGACAAAGCTGACACCTGCTGCCAGAATTGCATAGGGAAGCTGCGTCGAAACATGGGTCACATGGTCACACTGCGCACCGGCAGATGCCATGATGGTCGTATCGGAGATCGGGGAGCAGTGGTCGCCGCAGACCGCGCCTGCCATACAGGCAGATACGCAGACCACACCGAGCGGATCGGTGAGCGGAAAGACGCTCAGGGTGATCGGAATGAGGATGCCGAATGTACCCCAGGAGGTTCCGGTGGCAAAGGAGAGGAAGCAGCCGATCAGGAATACCACTGACGGCAGGAAGCTGCGGAAGCTGCCTGCGGAGGCCTTGACAAGGGAGGCAACATAGTCCGCTGCACCCAGAGAATCGGTCATTGCCTTCAGGCTCCATGCAAAGGTCAGAATGAGGATCGCGGGAACCATGGACTTGAAGCCTTCGGGGATGCTTCCCATCAGCTCACGGAAGGACATCAGTCGGCGGCAGAAATAGTAAATCTTTGTAAGGACAAGCGCCACGGAGGAACCGATCATCAGACCGACGGATGCGTCGGAGTTGGAGAATGCCGTGATGAAGCTTTCTCCGGAGAAGAAGCCGCCGGAATAGATCATGCCGACTACGCAGGAGACGATCAGAACAACGATCGGAATGATCAGATCGGCAACGCGTCCTTTGGGATTGGATTGATCCGCAGCCGCATCGGCGTAGGTCTGCAGACCGGAGAAAACATCACCCTTTTTCGCGTTGCGCTCATGCCTTGCCATGGGGCCGAAATCCAGTTTGCTGACCGCAAGAACGATCATCATTATGATCGTCAGGATCGCATAGAAGTTAAACGGGATCGCCTTGATAAACAGCTGCAGTCCGTTGCCTTCGTCGACATAACTGGAAACTGCGGCGGCCCAGGAGGAGACCGGGGCGATGATGCAGACCGGTGCGGCTGTCGCGTCGATCAGATACGCCAGCTTTGCACGCGATATGTTGTGCTTATCGGTCACGGGACGCATGACGCTGCCCACGGTGAGGCAATTGAAATAGTCATCAATGAAAATCAGAATGCCAAGTGCGACCGTTGCAAGCTGTGCGCCTACGCGGGTTTTGATGTGCGTCGCCGCCCAGCGTCCGAACGCCGCAGAACCGCCGGCACGATTCATCAGGCAGACCATTGCACCGAGGATCACGAGGAATACCAGGATACCCACATTGTAGCTGTCAGACAGGACGGAAGCAATGCCGTCACTGAGTACATGGGTCACTGTCCCCTCAAAGCTGAAATTGGAATACAGCAGACCGCCGAATACGATACCGATCAGCAGGGAGGAGTAGACCTCCTTTGTGATCAGCGCAAGTGCGATCGCAATGACCGGAGGCAGAAGGGACCAGATGCTTTCCCGGAAGCCGCCGGAGTCTGTGCCGTCTGCCATGCAGACGGCGCAGATCACGATGGCAATCAGAATTGCCGCCGTTAGTGAGATTTTGACAATACGCTTTTTGTTCATAGAAACACCCCTTTCATTTTTTAACAAAAAAAGAAGTCATGACTTCCGTCATAACTTCTGAAAAGGGCAATCTTTTCCGAATATTATGACAGCTCTCCGTCCGTTTCCGGACGACAGTCTGCCGGATATTCTCCGACAGCCCGGATATTGCACTGCCAGGCAGCAGATACAATTCCTCGGCAGCTGACCCTTTCACCGCTTCCGTTGCCTGTTGCAAAACGGTTACTCTTTTCAGCCGCGCCTCTATCATGAAAATTCATTTGTTATGCATATTATACGGGATTGGAGCCATTTGTCAAGGATTTTTTTGAAAAAATATTTATTCCGTGATTTCTCCGGCTTTTTTCAGTGAGAATTTGGTTACAGCCGGACCGATCAGCTCATAGATCAGCGTGCCGCAGAGAATGACGGCGCGGATTTGGGGCGCATATTCCGGCACGACCTGACCTGCCGCCAGCGACAGACCGATGGCAACGCCCGCCTGCGGCAGCAGGCACGGACCGAGGTACTTTTTCACGGTGCGGTCGCACTTGCTCAGTGCTGCACCGAAGCCTGCGCCGATGATCTTGCCGACCACACGAAGAATGATGTAGATCGCGCCGATGACGCCGACGGTCGGAAGTACATCCAGCCGCAGATCGGCACCGGAGGCGACGAAGAACAGCATGAAGATCGGGGGCGTCACGCTGTCACAGATGTCCATGAGCTTGCCGACATCGGGCGAGAAGTTGGCGATCACCGCGCCCATCGCCATGCACAGAAGCAGGTTGGACAGCCCGAGCAGCTTTGCGATGCCGAGACCGGCGAAAATGAAGCCGACGATCAGGGACAGACGGTTGCCCTGCTTTTTGAAGAAGCGCAGCGGAATCAGGAAAATGAAGCCCATCACTGCGCCGACGACCAGTGCGCCGCCGATCTCCCTGAGCGGAGAGAGCAGAGACGCGGCAAGGGAAGCACTGCTGTTGGAAATTGCCTGCGCGACTGCAACGGACAGGGAGAATAAAATCAGTGCGGTTGCATCGTCAATGGCAACAACGGACAGCAGGGATTCCGTGACGGGGCCTTTGGCACGGTACTGCTTGATGACCATGATCGTGGCAGCAGGCGCAGTAGCCGCGGCAATGGCGGCAAGCACGATGGAGAAGGCGACCTCCTGCCCGGAGATCAGCAGTCCGACGACGACAAACAGGACAGCAAACAGGGATTCCAGGCAGGCAATCACGATCGGCGCCGCGCCGACGCGCTTGAAGTAGCTCATCTTAAATTCGTTACCGATGGAGAAGGCAATGAAGCCGAGTGCGACATCGGAAACAATGGAGATCGACTCCAGAAAATCCTCGGAAAGCAGGCAGAACGCGTCCGCGCCGAAGATCAGATGGGTCAAATTCGGTCCGATCAGCAGACCTGCGACCAGATAACCGGTGACATTCGGCAGATGCAGGTGCTTTGCCATGCGTCCGCAGAACATACCGGCAAAGATCATGATCCCGAGGTCGATGAGTGTATTGAGTGTCATAAGTGCTTTTCCATCCCCTCTGCGTAGTCAACGGGGAGCGTGAAGAGTATTCCGGTATCGGGCTGATCCAGACCGCCTGTGACCTCATTGACAATGCGGGAGACGGTGGTGACCTTATCCTCCGGCAGGACCATGATAATCGTCTTGTTCTCCTTATGCGCCGGATTCATCAGCAGACGGAGCGACGCCATAAAGCGAAGCTCGTCATGCCCTTCCAAAGACTGCGCCATGCCCTTGCTGTCGAGGATGGTCGCGCCGGGGATATGATTTTTGCCGAATTGCGTCAGGATCTTGTCCAGACATTCGACCTTGTTCAGAATGATAATCAAAAACTTCATCTTTTGCACCTCCAGTCGTTTTTGCGGTGCTATCGTACCACCAAATCAGACAAAAAACAACAGCAAAACGCTTACAACCGGTTAATTTTCTCCGAAAATCTGCCGGATGGTCATTTTTGTGAGCTGCTCTGCCGCAGAGAAGTCGACAAAGGGTTTGCAAAGCGCCTCCATCCGGTCGTGGTGCTGTTTTGCCGTGCGAAGATGGGCGACCGCCTGATAGAGCAGGGAGGAAACGGTTTTGGTGCAGAATTCCAGTGATGCGCGCACCTTCGGCGGCAGGGTAGAGTTCAAGTCGATCCGACAGAAGCAGGGCGCGTTATACGGCAGCTCCGTGCTTTCGCTGACGACGGCGGTATCTGCCGAGGGGATCAGCAGATGAGACGGCTGACCGTCCGGCAGCAGGGGAGAATAGCAGGCAATGCAGGTGTGTCCCAGCTCCTGTGCCCTCTCCAAAAGTACGCCGAGCAGGTACGGCGCAAGCCCGTAGTTATCGCGCAGGACATAGACCCGTTTGCACAGTGCAGTGGGGGTATTTTGACAGAAATACAGCCCTTTTGGTGTGACCGCACTCAAAAACCGACGGAAGGGCTCCTTCGGCTCACCGATGCGTTTCAGAGAGGAAAGCGCAAGACATTCCGCGATCGCCGCCGTTTCCTCTCTGTATGCTTTCTCACCGATAATCAGTCGTACACTTCCGAGCAGGTCATCCGCGGCGGCAAGGCAAGCCGTCACATGCGGGTACTGCGCGGCATTTTTCCGCTGTGCCAACAGGATCTCCTCCTCATTCATCTGCATGGCTGCACTGTCATAAAAATCGCCGAAATTCAGGTAATTCATACTGCCGCCGCAGAGCCGCGGCTCTAACACATGGGGCGCAGTGCCGTCTACATAGGCGGCGGAGAGCTGCGGCAGGATGACACCGTCTAATGAATCGGGGTCGGAGGAGCATAAAATGTAGGAAACATCCAGCCCGTGCTGCTGTGCCGCATACCCGATGGCACGCATAAAGGTCGATTTTCCGCAGCCGGGACCGCCTTTGATGACCGTCAGATGCCGTACCTCTTCAAAGAGCGAATCGTAGTGAGAAACAAAGCCCCGGGGCGTACTGGCACCGAGGAAAAACACAGATTCCATAAATCAGCCTCCTTCCCTATGTTCTATGCGGACGAGTGTAAAAATGTTCACCAAGGCACTGCTTCCTGTATAGAATGGAAAAGACAAAGGGGGCTTTGCGATGGAAACAACATTAAATCTGCTGCGCGAGGGACAGTGCGCCCACATTACTTCGCTGCAGATGAGGGGGGCAATGCGCCGCAGACTGATGGATTTCGGGCTGATCGAGGGCACGCATGTCCGCTGCCTGCGGGAAAGCCCATGCGGAGACCCGGTGATCTACTGCGTGCGCGGAACGATGCTGGCTCTGCGGAAACAGGACAGCCGTTATATCGCCGTGGAGGTCGAGGAATGCAGCTGATCGCGCTCGCGGGCAACCCGAATGTCGGGAAAAGCACCCTGTTTAACGCACTGACAGGGATGAATCAGCATACCGGAAACTGGCCGGGAAAGACGGTGGAGCTGGCACAGGGACATTGCCGGTATAAAGGAAGAGCGTATCAGCTTGTTGATCTGCCGGGCGCATATTCTCTGGTCAGCCATTCGCCGGAGGAGGAGGTCGCGGAGTCCTTTTTACGGGACGGCGGCGCGGATTGCACGGTCGCGGTCTGCGATGCGACCTGTCTGGAGCGAAGCCTGATCCTTGCACTGCAGGTCATGGAGCTGACACCGCATCTGGTCGTCTGCATCAATCTGATGGATGAGGCAAAGCGTTCCGGAATTTCGGTAGATATTCCCGCACTGGAACGGCAGCTCGGCGTTCCGGTCGTTGCGACCTCCGCTCAGGAGGAGAGCGGTCTGGACGCGCTGATGGAGCGTGTCCGCAGTGTCTGCGACGGGTATGCTCCGCTGCAGCCGAACCGATGCGGCTGCGGGATACGGGGAGAAAACGACAGGAGATCGGATGCGATCGCCGCACAGTTCGTCCTGCGTGCGCAGGAGCTGGCACAGCGCAGTGTACATCATGAAAAGAGCGTACAAAGCTCAACGACCGCAAAGCTGGATCGTTTTCTGCTCAACCGCCGGAGCGGCTATGGAGTCATGCTGCTGCTTCTGCTCGGCATTTTCTGGCTGACGATCGAGGGAGCGAACTATCCCTCCGCGGGACTGCAATGGTGCTTTGACCGATTGGGAGAGCTGCTGCACCGCGGCGCACAGGCACTGCATATTCCCGCAACGGTTGCGGGCGCACTGCTAGACGGCGTGTATGCCACGGCGGCACGGGTCGTTGCGGTGATGCTGCCGCCGATGGCGATTTTCTTTCCGCTGTTTACGCTGATGGAGGATTTCGGCTATCTGCCGCGTGTTGCCTTTCTGATGGATGACCGCTTCCGCAGAGCAGGTGCGTGCGGGAAGCAGTCGCTGACTCTGTGCATGGGTCTTGGGTGCAATGCAGCGGGGGTGACGGGCTGCCGCATCATTGACCCGCGCAGGGAGCGGCTGATCGCAGTGCTGACAAATGCCTTCGTGCCGTGCAACGGCAGATTTCCTGCGCTGATTTTCCTGATCACATTGAGCTTTTCGGACGGCTCAGCCCTGCTCGGTGCTGGTGTTCTGACGCTGTGCCTGCTTCTGTCGGTCTTTATGACGCTTGCCGCCTCCAAGCTGCTCAGCCGCACGGTGCTCCGTGGCGAGCCATCCTCCTTCGTGCTGGAAATGCCGCCCTACCGGAAGCCGAGGATCGGGCAGGTACTGGTACGCTCGGTGCGTGACCGGACACTGTTCGTGCTCGGCAGGGCAGTCGTTGTTGCCGCACCGGCAGGACTTGTCATCTGGCTGCTTGCCAATATCGCTCCGAATGGTACACCGCTGCTGCAAAGTGCGGCGGCTATCCTTGATACGCCGGGCAGACTGCTCGGCATGAACGGCGCAATTTTGCTTGCTTTTATTATGGGCTGTCCTGCCAACGAGCTGGTGCTGCCGATTTTGATGATGGCACTGACCTCCGGCAGTCTGATCGGCGCAGAAAGCACCGCTGCCATGTCGCAAATTCTGACGGCGGCGGGATGGAGCTGGAAAGAGTCGCTTTGCACGATCATTTTTTTCCTCTTCCACTGGCCGTGCACGACGACGCTCCTTACCACATTCCGCGAAACTAAAAGCAAAAAATGGACACTTCTCGCCGCTGTGCTTCCGACGGCATTCGGCTGTGTGCTCTGCGCGGCGCTGAATTTGATAATTTTTCTTTTCACTTAGGCGTTATTGCAAAGCGGGACACTATGCGGTATAATACCTTCAAAATCCAAACAACAAAGAGGTAACAAATGAAAGCGATCATTACCGTCACTGCCGC
This sequence comes from Clostridiales bacterium, assembly GCA_017577345.1. Taxonomy (GTDB): domain Bacteria; phylum Bacillota; class Clostridia; order Oscillospirales; family Oscillospiraceae; genus JAZOXB01. The sequence continues at coordinate 1,391 of PITX01000032.1, read as the reverse complement.
CGATACGGTGGGCATCATTGCCTTTATCAGTTCGTATCTTGCACAGCACAATGTCAACATCCTCGACATCAGCCAGACGATCATGCAGGACTACTTCGTCATGATCATGCTGATCGACTTTGAAAAGAGTGACATCCCCTTTGACCGGCTTCAGACGGGTCTGAAGGCAGAGGGGGAAAGCAGAAATGTGGTCATCCGTGTCCAGCGCGAGGACATTTTCAACGCGATGCATCGGATCTGAGGCGGTGATTGCATGAATCTGATCAACAAAGACGATATTCTGCAGGTCATCGAGATGATCGAATCCCAGCATCTGGATATCCGCACGATCACCATGGGAATCTCCCTGCTGGACTGCATTGACCCCGATGTAGACCGCTGCTGTGAAAAGGTCTATACCAAAATCACGACCCTTGCCAAGGATTTAGTCAAAACCGGTGAGGATATTGAGCATGAATACGGCATTCCCGTGGTCAACAAGCGCATTTCCGTCACGCCGATCTCCGTGATCGGCGGCAGCTTCGACAAAGAAGGCTATCTGCGCCTTGCACTGACACTGGATCGTGCGGCGAAGGCAGTCGGCGTGAATTTCATCGGCGGCTATACCGCACTGGTGCAGAAGGGCATGACCAAGGGCGACCGTGCGTTCCTGTCCAGTATCCCGGAGGCACTTGCCTCTACGGAGCGTGTCTGCTGCAGTGTCAATGTCGGCTCTACCAAGGCAGGCATTGATATGTCCGCTGTCGCGCTCATGGGCGAGGCAGTCAAGCAGACGGCAGAGCTTACCGCGAAGGATCGCGGCATCGGCTGTGCCAAGCTGGTCGTGTTTGCCAATGCCGTGGAGGATAACCCCTTTATGGCAGGTGCGTTCCACGGTGTCGGTGAGGCGGAATGTGTCATCAATGTCGGTGTCTCCGGACCCGGCGTGGTGGCACACGCGCTGAAAAACTGCAAGGGAAAGCCGTTTGATGAGGTGGCGGAGACAATAAAAAAGACTGCCTTCCGCATCACCCGCATCGGTCAGCTCGTAGCAAAGGAAGCGAGCAGACGGCTTGGCGCATCGTTCGGCATCGTTGACCTCTCTCTGGCTCCCACACCTGCCCGCGGAGACAGCGTGGCGGAAATCCTGGAGCTGATGGGTCTGGAACGCTGCGGTACGCACGGAACGACGGCGGCTCTGGCACTGCTGAACGACGCGGTCAAAAAGGGCGGCGTCATGGCATCATCCCATGTCGGCGGACTGTCCGGCGCCTTTATTCCGGTTTCAGAGGATGCCGGGATGATCGCCTCGGCAGAAAGCGGCTGTCTGCAGCTGGATAAATTGGAGGCGATGACCTGCGTCTGCTCTGTCGGACTGGATATGATCGCCGTACCCGGAGATACGCCTGCTT
>PITX01000287.1 GCA_017577345.1 Clostridiales bacterium | reverse complement strand
GAAGTGCACGGCTTGAATTTGCAGATTGAAATGATCTCCGTCTTTTCGGCAGACGGCAGTATTACGCCGCTGCGCTTCCGACTGGAAAATGAGGAGCATTGCCTGGAAACCGTCGTGATTTCACAGGTCGTCTGTGCAAAGCCGATCTGTTTTGCGGGCATTGATGCCATCCAATATCTGTGCAAGGCGGTCGTGGAGGAAAAGGAAAAGCTCTTTGAGCTGCGCTACACGGTCAAAACGCACCGCTGGACGCTGTTTCGGGTGGTGTACTGATGGATAAGGTCATTTTTCACATTGACGCCAACAGCGCGTTTCTGTCCTGGTCAGCGGCCTACCGTGTCCGCGTGCTCGGAGAGAAGCTCGATCTGCGCGATGTGCCGTCCGCCGTTGCCGGAAGCAGGGAAAGCCGTCAGGGGGTCATCCTTGCCAAAAGCCAGCCTGCCAAAAAATTAGGCGTCAAGACCGGCGAGCCGATCTTTCAGGCACAGCAGAAATGTCCGAATTTGATTTTAGTCCCGCCGGATTACGCGCTCTATGTGGAGGCATCGCGGCATTTTATCGCACTTCTGCGGCAGGTCGCACCCGTCGTGGAGCAGTATTCCATTGACGAGGCATGGGCGGATATGACCGGCACGGAGGGCTTGTACGGTTCTCCTGTCGCCGCGGCGGAGATGCTGCGGCAGCGAATTTATGACGAGCTCGGCTTTACGGTCAATATCGGTATCTCCTCCAACAAGCTGCTGGCAAAGATGGCAGGGGATTTTGAAAAGCCCAATAAGGTGCACACGCTCTTTCCTTGGGAAATAGAGGAGAAGCTGTGGCCGCTTCCGGTGCGCGACCTGTTCATGGTCGGCTCTGCCACGGAAAAGAAGCTGCATCTTCTGGGCATCGACACCATCGGGCAGCTTGCGCACGCTGATCCCGCCATTTTGCGGCAAAAGCTGCACAAGCCCGGCGTGGACCTATGGCATTCTGCCAACGGGCGCTATTCCTGCACGCTGCTGCCGCAGCCGGAGGCAAACAAGGGCTACGGCAATGCCACCACACTGCCTGCGGATATTACGGATGCACCGAGTGCCTACCGCGTTCTGCTTTCTCTGTGCGAAACGGTCGGAATGCGGATGCGTCGGGATAAAAAGTCCGCCCGCTGCATCTCTGTCAGCCTCCGTTCCAGCCGGTTTTTCACCTTTTCTCATCAGATGACTCTCCCCAATGCCACGGACAGCACAGAGGAAATTTTCCGCTATGCCTGCCGGATCTTTGACGAAGCGTGGGACGGAGTCACGCCGCTGCGGCAGCTCGGTGTCCACGCGGTCAGACTGGAGGAGCGCGGCATGCGGCAGTATGACCTGTTTGCCGTCATCAGCGCAGAGCAGTACGCCAAAAAGGCGGCACTGGACAATACGGTGGACGATTTGCGAGAAAAATTCGGAGAGGGGATATTGCGCAGGGCGCGGTTTGTCGGTGCAGAGGTCATCCTTGCCGGTGGACTTTCCAAGGAGCGCCGTACCGGCATCACAAAACCTGTTTAGTATTGACAGACCTTGAAAAAATGATAAAATAAAATAGTAACATGCCCCGCCGCGGCATAAGGTGGTGTGGGGGTGTTTTCATGTCCTACTTCAAAAAGTACGGGATATTCTATGTGTTCGTGTGTACGGCGGTGCTGCTCTGCGCCATGCTTCTGTCGCGGCTCGGCTCTGCCATTGCGGTCAGCTCCGCAGCAGAGGCCACTCCGGTCATCGTCATTGACGCAGGTCACGGTGGGGAAGACGGCGGTGCGATCTCCGTCTCCGGCATTCAGGAGAGCGGCATCAACCTTGAGATATCCCTGCGGCTGAATGACCTGCTGCATTTTCTCGGCGCGGAAACAAGAATGATTCGCACCGAAGATGTTTCCGTCTACACGGAAGGGGATACCATCGCAAAGAAAAAGGTATCCGACATCAAAAACCGCGTTTCCTTCGTGCAAAATACCCCGAATGCTGTTTTGATC
>PITX01000286.1 GCA_017577345.1 Clostridiales bacterium | reverse complement strand
CGTGTGTATAGATCTGCGTGGAGGAAATATCCGCATGCCCCAGCATTTCCTGAATGGCGTGCAGATCCGCGCCGTTTTCCAGCAGATGCACGGCAAAGGAATGACGCAGCGTGTGGGGCGTAATATCCTTGGAAATGCCGGCAAGCTCCTGATAGTGCTTGACGATCTTCCAGAAGCCCTGGCGGCTCATGCGCTCACCGTTCATGTTGACAAACAGCGCCGTCTCCTCCGGATCGGCGATGAGCTGCGGACGGATTTCCTTTATGTAATCGGAAAGCGCCTTAATGGCGGCAGGATAAAGCGGAATGATCCGCTCTTTCCCCTTGCTCTCACAGCGGATAAACCCGGCACTGAGGCTTACATCGTCCGCGTTCAGATCAATCAGCTCACTGACGCGGATACCGGTGGCATAGAGAAGCTCCAGCATTGCATGGTCGCGGTAGCCCTTGGCATCCACGCACTTTGGCTGATCGAGGAACAGCTCCACTTCCTTATTGGTAAGGATCTCAGGGAACTTGCGCTGCACCCGGGCAGCGGCAACGCCCTTGACCGGATTGCTCTTTACTTCGCCGTTCATCTGCAAAAACGCGTAGAACGATTTGAGCGATGCAATCGAACGCGTGACGGTAGCCGCGGATTTTCCTCTTCCGCTCATCCACGCAACATAGTCGTTCACCGAAGACTGCTTCACCTTGCGAAGATCCGAAGTGCCGTGTTCCGAAAGATACGCTTCAAACTGATGCAGATCGCGCAGATAGGAAGCAAGCGTGTTGGGAGAGGCGTGCTTTTCCTGCGCCAGATAGTTCTGGTACTGCTCGAGTAAATCGGCCACGAAAAACACATCTCCTCTCCTGTAAAATAGCGGCTACGACGCAGCAAAAGACAAAAACTGCGGTACAAGCCAAAGCTCCAGCACGGAGCCGATCAACAAACACACACAACAGATACCGAACCGGTACCAATAATCCACCCCGTAGGTGATCGGGCGGACGCGCTTCCCGTTCCCGATCGAAAAAAGGGCAAGGGAACGCGCTTTCTCAAGCGATGAAATGCCGAGAATCAGCGTACACGGCAGCACAAAAAGCATACGGGTCGCAAACAGCGCCAGCAGCAGCAAAAAGTGCTCTCTCCCGAGAGTCGAGGCAAAGCAGAAAAGCGAAAAGGAAAACAAAAAGCCCTCGAATGCACACAGCAGCGGGATCAGTACCACCCCGATGGAGGCAAACCCCAGCAGGAAAGCAAACAGCGGTGCTCTGAAATAACACAGAAGTGTCCGCAGCATCGCAGCGGCACTGAGGCTATTGCGAGACGAGAGGGAAAAATATCCTTCAAAATACCGCCCAAGCTCTCCGCCTGTTTCCGCTGCACAGTTTCCGGCAAACAGATAGCCGCAAATCGTACCTGCCGCCAGCAAAGCAGCCAGCAAAAGCATGGTAAGCGGCAGCTGCTCCCGAGAAACACCGCGTATTTTCCTCGCGCCCACAAACGCAGTCAAGCCTCTTCACCTCACAGTAGCTCCAAGGCAGATCCGCAGTGCAAAGGACGCAGAAACCTTTTATAATATAAGACTTTCTGCCCTGCTTCGCAAGCGGATTTGCCGATTTTCTCCAATTTTGTTAATTATGTCAAAGTATTATGTAAATGTGATTATGTTAACTTCGTGAACGGCTGTGTGATCCTGTCATGTTGAGACAACATGTAGTATTACGCACTGCCGCCGTTTACCAAATGTGGATCAAGCTTCTCTGATTCCCACTTTATGTCGAAATCACTGCGCTCGCCGCAGCCTTCCCCCCATTTGTGCAAATCGTAAATCTTTTCTCCCGATTTTCTCCGCTTATACTCAAAAAAGCAGAGCAATGCACTTATGTTCACCTGCGCACTTTTCCTCTGCGATTCGTTCTTCTTTTTCTTGCGTTCTTTTTTGCCGGCAGCAGGAACGATACCGCCCCTCCGCCCATGATCGGCAGGATCAGCCACACCACCCGAGCAGGGGTCAGC
>PITX01000285.1 GCA_017577345.1 Clostridiales bacterium | reverse complement strand
TTCTTTGAGCCTATGTACGCCGACGAGTGAGAGTTGCCTTTGTTGCGGTACCCGAAAAAATCTTCGTGCGTATTCCGCCCTCGATTTTTTCGACCGCTGCCACTCCTTTTTGCTCGCTGTTTCCGCCACTGGCGGCGCTCGCAAACGTCCTGTCTTCCGAACTTTTTGACAGCCTCCCAGCGTGTCGAAAAGGGTTTTTCGACACGCTGAAAATCCCCGGTTGAAAGCTGTTCTTTCAACCGGGGATTTCATATCAGTAGTTATCCTCATCGCGCCTGCGGATCAGACGGAAGATCAGAGCGATAATGCCTGCCAGTACTGCCGCGCCGCCGAGGGCAATGCCGATCCAACGGAGCAGGACGGTCTTGTTGTTGCTGTTGACGGAGCTGACCTGAAAATCCGTATCACTGCGCTGACGGTCATTTCCTGCCGGTGCGGTATTTTGCTCAACATCGTTGATCTCCTCAACATAACCGCAGAACAGAGAGTTGACCTTTGCCAGCAGGGAATCGCCGCCGACTTCCTCACTGGCAAAGCAGACCAGCAGGTAGGTGTCCGGACCGCTGATCTCGCCGACATCGCAGATGAAGCCGTCCGCCTCGCCGCGGATATGTACGAGATTGTACGGGCGGTCATAGGCGGCAAAACCGTCGTCGGTCTGCACCAGACTGAAATTCTTCATCATGTCCTGATACAGTTCCGGAAAGGAGGTCACCTGCTTCAGACAGTTCATCAGGAATTTTGCGCTGTAGCAGTTATCGCGGAAATACGAATCCGGAAGATGCAGCGGATCGCAGTGCCCGTATTCCTCATTGATGAGCGTGAGGTACTGCTCCGAAGTGCCGAGATTGTCACGCATCTGCAGAGCGGTTTCCTCTTCCCCCATCAGAATGCTGCGATAGCGGCATTGCTCCAGAGACTTCCCCTCGATCGTGTAGATCTCGTCCGGAAACTCAACGGGAGGATTGAAGGCACCGAGCGTCTCCTGCTCGTAATAGTACATATGGAGCGGGAGAATCCAGTCGTTGCCGACCGGAAGGAAAGCGTCTTCGTTATAAACATATTCTTCCCGTGTATCGGGATTGTAGAAATAAACTGCAAAATCTTCCTCGGACAGACCGTTTTCCTTCACAAACTGGTCGCCCTTGTTTTTCAGCAGATCGGGCTCATCTGCAAGCACCTGCCCGCACAACAGACACAGGCACAGCAGCAGACAAAAAAACCGCTTCACGGAAACACGCCTCCTTTCACACTTATACACTTTGATTATAGCAGAGAAAGTGCTGAAAGAAAAGGGGTATTTTCGCGAAAAAGCGAATTGACAGGCAGAAAAATTTTTTTTATAATATTTTTGGAAAAAAACAAGGAGGGGTGAGCATGACAGGCTATTGCACAAAATGCGGCAGACTGCTGCCCGATGACGGGATCTGCCCGTGTACAATGGGGAAGGTGAGCGTCATGCGGCGCAGAAGAAAGTGCGGCGGGGAGATAGACAAGGCTGTGCATGAATTGCCGTCCCTCTGGCTGCGCTATCTGAAGGATCCTGTCGGCGCGAGCCGTCTTGCGCAGGAGCGGCGGGAGTATTCCGACGGGCTGACGCTGATGGCGGCGACGGTACTGATGAGCTTTCTTTCGACGGTGCTGTTCACGCTGCGCTATTCGGCGGATCACTTCGGCAGGGCGGTACTGCGGTGGGCGGTCACGGGACTGTTCGCTCCCGTCATTGCAATGCTTCTGACCTTCGGTCTCGTTTATGCACTGACTGCGCTGGCAAGGATGCGTGTGGATATCCGCTCGGTCATTGCCGCCATCGGCGCGGGTACGGTACTGCCGCTGACCCTGCTTGCGGCGTCGGTGGTGTTGTCGCTGATTCATATTTCGGTTTTTTACATCTTCTGCGTGATGATCTTCGCCGCATGGGCGGTATCCGTTTTCCTGCTCATTTCGCAGGTGTTCGGCATCCGGCTCAGTCTGGTAAACTGCCTCATTACCGTCGGAAGC
>PITX01000284.1 GCA_017577345.1 Clostridiales bacterium | reverse complement strand
TTTTTGTTCCTTCTCGGCCAGGGTAGCCGAGTCCGCCTTAATAATGATCATCCCCATCCCGGCAATGTCCTGCGCGGCAAAGTCTGTTTTCAGCCAGATCCCGGCGCACAGTGCCGCGCTCACCGGCTCTGAACAGGCAAACAAGCTTGCCTTCACACCGCCGAGGTCGCTCACGCCCTGAAGATACAGCGTAAACGCCATCGCTGTGCCGACCAGCACGATCTCCGCAATGCCAAGCACCGTTACAAGATCGAGCATCACCTGATATTGCCAGGCACGCGTCACAAGGCAAAGGGCGATTCCGCCGAGAATCATTCCGTAGCCGGTACACACCGGGGACGGAAAACTTTGCAGCAGTTTCCCGGGCAGCGTGGTGTAGAGAAACAGCGCAAGCGCCGCCATCATACCCCAGAAAAGCGCCTTGGGCGCAAGGTAAAGCGCAGTAAAGCTTCCGTGTGTAGACAGCAGGAACACACCGCCAAGCGCCAGAATGAGCGCCAATGCCTCTTTTCCGCTTGGCAGACGTTTTCCCCGCAGGCACGCCCAGAAAAGTACCAGTGCCTGTCCCAGATATTGCAGAACGGTCGCTGTTGCCGAGTTCGAGTAGCTGATGGCGGCAAGATAGGCGTACTGGCACGGCAAAAGTCCGAACAGCGCAAAGAGAATTAGCCGCACTGCCGTGTTTTTGTCCTGCCAGATCCCCATCGTCTCACGCGGATAGCGAAGCGCAGCAGCGGCAAGCAGGATCACCCCTGCGCACAGCATACGCACAACGGTGAGCCATCCGCTGTCAATTCCCTTTTGCGTGAACAGAAATTGTCCGACCGTTCCGCTCATCCCCCAGCAAAAGCCGCCGAGGATCGCGCAGATCGTTCCGCGCAGTGTTTTCCGTCTGTTCATACGCCCGGCCTCTGCGCTGCTTCCATGACTGTTTTGAGCTTGGCAAGCAGCTCTTCTTCCCCTGCGTAATGATAAACAAAAAACTGCGGATCGCCGGCAACCATCGCGGAAAGGCGGCCGTCGTCCCTGCCGTAAAACACATATACCGGCTTTCCCAGTGCCTCAGCGAAGGCAAGCTCATACCCCACGCCGAGCGACGGCTGGGAGCATTCCGCAATCACGATATCGCACTCACGAAGCCATGCTGTGTCGCGCTGCCAGATCTCCTCACTGGTACCGTCGCCGCCCCGATCAGTCAGCGCCGCGTCACCCACGTGCTCCGTCAGCACACAGCCGTAGTGCTTAAGAAATTCGATCATCTTCCGATAGCGTGCTGCGTCGGCGCGTCCGCCGCGAATCGAACCGCAAAAATATAGTTTCATGCTGCCTTCTCCTTAGTAAATTCCCCTTATTATAGGGCAATTTCTTCCACTCTGTCAACTTCTGTTCGTCCTTTCGCGCATGTTCCCCCTCCGGCATGCATATAGATAAAGCAACTCTGGATTGGGAGTGTAATTATGAAAGGAAACATGGAAGAGCGGGCCTGCAATCTGGCCGTTTACATTATAGAAAATCGCGCCACTGTGCGCGCCGCCGCCAAAAAATTCGGGATCAGCAAATCAACGGTACATAAGGATCTGCAGGATCGTCTGCCGCAATTTAACCGCACGCTGTACCTCCAGGTCAAGGAAATTCTCGAGGAAAACAAGGCTCAGCGGCACATCCGCGGCGGCCTTGCCACACGCAAAAAATACAAGGGCATCTGATGCAACTTTTTTCGTCTCATTTCGTCTAAATTTTTAACCAATATTTGGAAAGGACGCCATGCAAATCAAATTGTGAACTTTTTTGCATGCCGTCTTTTCCCTCTTGTAGATCCCGCTGCGCAAGGTTATAATAGATTATTGTAAACCTAAAGAAACAGAAATGGTGATTCCATGAAGAAGACCGATAAATAACAAGCCCGAAAAGAGCGTATTGCTGCCATATTGCTCTCGCTGCTTTTCCTCGTTGTCGCTGTTGCAGCAGCCATGACACTATTTGTCCGCGCACCGGAGCCTGTTGATGC
>PITX01000283.1 GCA_017577345.1 Clostridiales bacterium | reverse complement strand
GTCCAGGGGTCTGTTTGAAATTTCGGAAAACGGCGGGATTGCACTTGCACAGATTTCCGGTCATTATCTCGGCTCTTTCGGCAGCATCGTATTGGCTGTCACCATCACCTTTGCCTGCCTGAAGACATCAATCGGATTGGTTACAAGCTGTGCAGATACCTTTAAGAGAATGTTCCCGAACAGCTTTTCCTATAAGATTTGGGCGATCATTTTTACGGTCGTTTCGTTCCTGTTTTCCAATTTCGGTCTGTCCAAGATCATTTCGTATTCCGTCCCGGTGCTCATGTTCCTGTATCCGCTTGCCATCACGCTGATTTTGCTCGCGTTGACGGAAAAACTGTTTGGAAAAGACCGCATTGTGTATGTCTGCGTAACGGGCTTCACCTGCGTTGCCGCGCTGTTCGACTTGTTCAAAACTCTGCCGGAAGCGGTACAGAATACGCTGAATTTAAGACCGCTGATCGCTTTTGCGGAAAAATATCTGCCGCTTTATGAAATCAATCTGGGTTGGGTCGTACCTGCAGCGATCGGTCTTGCGATCGGACTGATTATTCATTTCTGCTCATGTATAAGGAAACATCAATAAATATTATTTATGCGGCAGATGCAAGCGTTTTGCAGGAAGAGCGATTATTTGCCGCAGCATATAACCTGGCTTCCGATCGCAGAAAACAGAAAACCGACCGTTACTGTTTTCTGAAGGATCGGTGCTCGTCTCTTGGCGCAGAGCTGCTTCTGCGGAAAGCACTCGGTGATCTGGGCGTTTATGAGTTTTCCTTTTCTTACGGTGAAGCAGGGAAACCCTATCTTGCAGGGCAGAACGGGCTGTATTTTAACCTTTCCCATTCCGGTAATTACATCCTCTGTGCGGTATCTGACCATGAGATCGGCTGCGATATTGAGATCATAAGGGACACGGATCCGCATATTGCAAAGCGTTTTTTTCACCGAAACGAATATGAAATCATTGCTTCACAGACAACGGATCGTGCGAAAAGTGAGCTATTTTTCCGTTACTGGACGCTCAAGGAGAGCTTTCTGAAAGCAACAGGACTGGGAATGCAGCTTCCGCTTGATCAGTTTGAAATTCTGCTGAAGGATGAAATCTCAGTTATACAGAATGTGGACAGCCGCCGCTACAGCTTCAGAGAATACAACAATATTGACAGCTGTCAATGCGCCGTCTGCACGGCGGATGCGCCGTTCCATGCAGATCTGACAATGATAAATTTAGAAGAATGCTTATAGTATTTCGGACTTGCGATTTCTAAGCAAGTCCGATTCTTCTATTGACAACAAAAAACTGAGGCTGTATGCTAATTGTAATATAACGCAAGGAGGAAGCAATATGCAGAGAAAGATTACGGTGTTTGGCAGCTCTGTGGTCGATCTGATGAGCAGAGCGTACCATTTGCCCGTACCTGCTGAGACGGTGAAAGGTACTTTTTTTATGCAGAGTCCCGGCGGCAAGGGCTTTAATCAAGCGATTGCCGCAAGGAAAGCCGGCGGTGATGTTGCGATGATCACCAAGCTCGGACGCGACAGCCTTGCACAGATCCCGCTGAACGCGATGCGGCAGGCAGACCTGTCCGAGGAATATCTCTTTTATAGTGACGGAGTTCCCACCGGAACGGCACTGATCATGGTAGATGAAACAACGGGACAAAATGCGATCGTCATTGTCCCGGGTGCTTGCGGAACGATCACGGATGATGATATTGCTTCGGCTTCCCGGCAAATCTGTAATTGTGAGTATTTGCTATTACAGCTTGAAATCAATCAGGACGCGAATGAAAAGGCGGCAAAGCTGGCAAAGGAAAACGGTGTCAGAGTGATCGTGAACACGGCTCCGTATCAGCCCGTTTCCGATGAATTTCTGCACGGTGTTTATCTTGTCACACCGAACGAGGTGGAGGCGGAGGCACTGACCGGTATTCCCGTGACGGATTTAGAAAGTGCCGACCGTGCGGCACAGGTGCTTTTTGCGAAGGGTGTGCAAAATGTGCTGA
>PITX01000282.1 GCA_017577345.1 Clostridiales bacterium | reverse complement strand
GTGTTCTATGCTGTGCTTTCCATTGTCCTCGGGAAGCTGACCGTGAGTATGGGCACCGATGTTCTTTTGATCGTCGGCTTGGCTCTGGTGGCTGTGCTGGCGGCAATGCTTCTTGCGATGCCGGACTTCAAGGAGCTTTCGGAAAAAGGTGGACAGCCCTGCGCGGAAAAGGTCGCCGACGATCACGAATCCCTCCTTGGCTTTGCCGGAAAATACAAAGGATTCTGCGGCGTACTGGCAGGGGCGATGATGCTCTTTGTGTTTCATAATATGTCCAACACCTACATCATTCAGGTGGTGGAGAACATCGGCGGAAATCCGGAAAGCATGGGAAAGGCGCTTTCTCTGGCTGCTTTTCTGGAGCTTCCGGTCATGGCGGTCTTTCCGCTTTTAAAAAAGAGATTCCGTTCTTATCAGCTGCTTTCCTTTGCCGGCATTGCCTTTACCGCTAAAGCCTGCGCGTATATTTTTGCCCGAAGCATGTTTGGACTCTATCTTGCGCAGATGTTTCAAATCGGAAGCTATGCGATCTATATTCCGGCGTCTGTGTTCTATGTGAACGAGATCATGCGGCCGGAGGATACCGTAAAGGGACAGTCCCTTATGGTGGGGGCAGGAACGCTGGCAGGTGTGTTTGCCGGACTGCTCGGCGGAATTATTATTGATCTGTTCGGTGTTTCCGCCATGCTGATCGTTCAGGCTGTATTCGCAGCAGCCGGAGCGGTGCTGCTCCTGATCTACTCGCGCCCTTACGCAGAAAATGGAACAAACCCGTCCGCCCGGAGGAAACAATCATGAAATACTCTTGCCTGGTGCTTGACCATGATGATACCGTTGTCAACAGTACCGCAACGGTGCATTACCCCTGCTTTGTGGAGTATATGGGGAAGTTTTATCCGCAGGTACAGTACACGCTGGAGGAGTACTTTCTTAAGAACTTTGACCCCGGCGTCTATACGCTTTTCCACGACATTATCGGCATGACGGACGAGGATATGCACCGTGAGCAGGCGTACTGGAACGACTATGTGCAGTTCCATGTGCCCGAGGCGTTTGACGGAATGCGCGAAATTCTGCGGGACTACAAAAATGCAGGCGGCAGGATCTGCGTGGTGTCGCATTCACTCTCGGGAAATATTCTGCGCGACTACCGCGAGAATGACCTGCCGACGCCGGATCTGGTGTTCGGTTGGGAGGTGCCGAAAGAGCGCCGCAAGCCGCAGCCGCACTGCTTGTATGAGATCATGGCGCATTTTGATCTGAAGCCGGAGGAGCTTCTGGTGCTCGACGATCTCAAGCCCGGCTACGATATGGCAAGGGCGTGCGGCGTGCCGTTTGCCGCTGCCGGCTGGGCGAATGACATTCCGGAGATCGAGCGGTTTATGCGGCAGAACTGCGATTTGTATTTTAAGACCGTTGATGAATTTCGTGCGCACCTGTTCGGCGTATAAAGCGCGGAAAAGGGCGTGTTGCAAATGAGAAGCTTTGCAACACGCCCTTTTGTTTTTTTTTGAAAAACGGTCCGCCGCTTATGCCAAAAACCCTTTAAGAATGGTATCCTCGGCTTCCTCCTCGGTCAGGCCGAGCGTCTGGAGCTTCAAAAGCTGATCGCCGGCGATCTTTCCGATGGCGGCCTCATGAATGAGCTGCGCTTCGGTGGAGTTGGCGGTGATGGCAGGGACGGATTCGATCTTGGCACTGTCCATGATGATCGAGTCGCACTGAACATGACCGAAGCATTTGTCGTTGCCGATCACGATGGGGCGAAAGACCTGCTTGGATTCGTTCTGCGCGACGCTGCGGGAGATGACGCGGCCCTTGGCGTCCTCGCCGTTGAGTTCAATGATCATATCACTTTCCGCTGTCTGGTGACCGTGGGTGAGCAGACGCTCGGTGATGACGGCCTCGGCATCCTTGCCGCACACCAGCTTGGTGTAACGCTTGGTGGAGTCGATGCCGCGGATCTGCACGGTGTCCATCTGAATGGTGGCGCCCTCGTCAAGATAGACG
>PITX01000281.1 GCA_017577345.1 Clostridiales bacterium | reverse complement strand
TGGTAAAATACAGACAAAGGATGGATTTATCCTCTGCCCGATCTGCGGCAGACAGAAGGTCCTGAAGATCTTGCCGGAGACGCGCGGGACGCACATCCCGGTGTTCTGCAAGAACTGCAGGAAGCAGTCCATCATCGATATCGACACTATGAGCCTGAGCCAACGCGCCTGAGCTGTTATCACTGGTTGTGATACGGTTCAGGCGTTTTTTATTTGCTCGGAGGTGATAGCCCGTGGCACAGAAGCCCCTGCGCCCTTGTGCACATGTCGGCTGCAGCGAGCTGACAAGACGCACTTACTGCAACCGGCATCAACCGATAGACAACGGCAGACGCAGCGCAGACGCTGCAGCCTGGCACAGGTGGTACAATCTGCCGATATTTAAGAACAAGCTCCGGCCGGAGCAGCTCCTGCGTGAGCCGTTCTGCCGAGAGTGCGCCCGACAGGGTAAACGCGTCCGCGCGACCGATGTGGATCATATCGCTCCGCACCGCGGTGTCTGGCGACTATTCGCCGACCCCGGCAACCTGCAGAGTCTATGCCATAGCTGCCACAGTCGAAAGACGGCGGCAGAGATGCGCGAGCAGGCAGCAGAAAAACAGCGATAAACGGAGACGCACCTACGTCCGCGCCTGGCTATACGCGGCAGCGCGCCGGCGCACGCAATTGCGGATGCGCCCGGGAACCTTGGAAGCCCCACCCCCACCCCGAAAAAGTTTTTGCGGAAGCCCGAAAAAAACCGCGCCCCACCTCGAACGCGAGAAAAATTCCCCCAACGGTATTTCAAGCGGGTGGGGACAGGTCTGACAGCATAGGAGGCTTGAAAAATGGACAACGAATCGCATATCAAGAGCCGAGAACTGTGCGAACGATGCATGCACGGTGCGTGCAGCACAGGTTGCAAGTGCTGCCCTATGTTCCGTCCGACCAATGCGGAGGGCGATGCTGCCGGCTGCCTCTGCGGGCTGATCAAAGACCGGACGCCGTGTCCATACTTCCTGGAACGACCGGAGCCGGGTTTCCGGCAGAAGGCGACGATGAAAGCGGGGGCTGCGGGATGAGTTCGGCGGTGAAAGCCCTGGGGAACCAGGCCAAACACTTAACCAAGGCGGAGATCGAAGCGAGGGCTGCCGCGGAGGCGGGCGTTAAGCCCGACCGTGAGGCAGACCTCAGCAAGCCGATCCGCGGGATCACCGGCACGGCCGCGACCTACTGGCGCACCATCGTGGCGCGGCTCGAGGGCGTGGATCTCCTGGACGATCTCGACAAGGAAACGCTCGGCATCTACTGCCAGATGCTCGCCCGCAGGGATCGCCTGAACAAGGTCTGCGAACGGCTCGCCGGGAAGCTGGCAGAGCTGGATAAAAAACAGGACGACAACCTCGAGGATCTCGAGGAATTATACACAAACAAGCTGGACAGCCTGTGCGCGAAACTTTCGACGCTTGAAAAGAACATCGCAAGCTACGCGGATCGGCTGGGATTCAGTCCGCAGAGCCGCACGCGGCTGGCGCAGAAGCGTGCCGCTGCCGCCGCGGAGGAGCAGGACGGTGATCTGTTCGGTGAGTAGACCCACAGGCTTACATCATCCCGTCTCCGTCTACGCCAAGCAGGTCACGCAGGGAAAGTTACACGACCTGTGCTGTCCGGCGGAGATCGCCGCCTGTCAGCGGCATCTGGATGACCTCAAACGGCAGGGAACGAAGGAGTTTCCCTACGTCTTCGATACCACGCGGGCAGACCGCATTTATCAGTTTTTCGGACAGTGCATCCAGGTGCGCGGCGTATTCGCCGGACAGCCGGTGAAGCTGCAGCCGTGGCAGGAATTTGACATCGGCTGTCTTTACGGCTGGGTGCACATGAAAACCGGCTACCGCCGGTTCAACCGCTCGATCAATGTGCGCGGACGCGGAACGGCAAAGAGCACGGAAAACGCCTGCAAGGGCTTGTATCACATGACCGCGGACTGCTACTATCCTCCGTATCAGACGGAGCTGGCTGTGTTTGAGCAGTCGCCTGA
>PITX01000280.1 GCA_017577345.1 Clostridiales bacterium | reverse complement strand
GGTCTGCGACACGGTGGCACAGGAGGCCGACCCGATGCCGGAGCTCCTGTCGCTGCTTCTGAACGCCCTGTACGCACTTTCCAAGCTGAAAAAACCGCAGAATATGGTCAAGGCAGTCTTTGAACTGCGGACGGCGTGCATTGCAGGCTTTCTGCCCGATCTGCGCGGCTGTATCGTCTGCGGCAGGGAAGACCCTGACCGTTTCAATATCACGCAGGGCGTATTGCAATGCGCCTCCTGCAGAAGCGAGGACACAGACGGTATCCGTATGCCGGTATCTGCGGGCGTTCTGAATGCCATGCGCTATATCTGTTCTGCCGACCCGAAACGGTTGTTTTCCTTTCAGCTTTCCGATGCGTCCCTTGTGGAAATGAATCAGCTGACCGAGAGCTATTTGACGATACGTATGGAGCGTGGCTTTTCCGCTCTGGACTTTTATAAATCCCTGTTTCTGTGAGGATATAAAAATGACAGATCTTTACGAAAAATCACTGAACAAGCTGGAGCTTGCGGCGATACTGGACATGCTTGCCGACTGCGCTGACAGTGAAGCGGCAAAGGAAAAATGCAAGGCGCTGCTTCCCTTGGAGAATGCAGAGGAAATCGCAATTCTGCAAGGGCAGACAACTGCCGCCTGTAAGCTGATCTCGCTCAAGGGTTCACCGTCCTTTCATGAACTGAAGGAGATCGCCTCTTCTCTGGAACGCGCCGATCGCGGCGGCTGTCTGACGCCAATCGAGCTGCTCCGTATTGCAGGTGTCCTGCGCTGCATCCGCAACGCGAAGGCATATTATAACGGCGACTACACGGAGTCGGAGCTGGATGTCTACTTCTGCGAGCTGAATCCCAACCGCTACTTAGAGGAAAAAATCAGCAATTCCATACTCTCCGAGGAGGAAATTGCCGATGCCGCAAGCAGTGAGCTTGCGGATATCCGCCGCCACATGCGCATTCAAAGCGCAAAGGTCAAGGAATCTCTGCAGAAGATCATTTCCTCTCCGAGCTATTCCAAATTTCTGCGTGACCCGATCATTACGCTGCGCGGCGACCGCTATGTTGTACCGGTCAAAAGCGAGTATAAGGGCGAAATTCCCGGTCTGGTGCACGATGTCTCTTCTAGCGGCGGCACCTATTTTATTGAGCCGATGTCCGCCGTCAACGCAAACAACGCCCTGCGCGAGCTGCTCCTTCAGGAGCGAAAGGAGATCGAGCGCATCCTTGCAGAGCTGTCTGCGGAAGCGGCATCCTTCCGTGAAAGCATCTGCTTAAGCTATGACATGCTCGTCACACTTGACCTCATCTTTGCCAAAGCAAAGCTTTCTTTGCGTATGAACGCGATGGAGCCGGAGATCCGCACTAACGGCACGGTGGAACTCGTCAAGGCGCGTCATCCGCTGATTGACCGCAAAACGGTCGTTCCGGTCACAGTGCACCTCGGCACGGATTTCGATACCCTGATCATTACGGGCCCCAATACCGGCGGTAAGACGGTAACGCTGAAAACCATCGGTCTTCTGACCCTGATGGCAGAATGCGGTCTGCATATCCCGGCAGATCACGGAAGTGCAATTTCCGTATTCAGACGCGTGCTTGCGGATATCGGCGATGAGCAGTCGATCGAGCAGTCTCTTTCGACCTTCTCTGCGCATATGAAAAATATCGTTCAGATCGTTTCTGACTGCGACGATACGGCTCTGGTGCTCTTTGACGAGCTCGGTGCAGGCACCGACCCTGCCGAGGGTGCGGCATTAGCTACGGCGCTGATCGAATTCTGCCGTCAGAGAGGCAGCCGCGTAGCCGCTACGACGCACTATGCGGAGTTAAAGCTCTATGCCATGCGGACTGACGGCGTTATGAACGCCTCCTGCGAATTTGATGTGGAGACCCTGCGCCCGACCTACCGGCTGTTGATCGGTATTCCGGGCAAATCCAATGCGTTTGCGATTTCCAAGCGTCTCGGTCTGTCCGATGAAATTATCGACACGGCAAAGAGCTATATCAACGAAAATGACAAGAATTTTGAGGATG
>PITX01000031.1 GCA_017577345.1 Clostridiales bacterium | reverse complement strand
GCTCCGGACCGAGGACGGCAACGCGGTCAATGCGCCCTTTTTCGGTGATCAGACTGACGCGTTCGTTGCAGACGAACTGCCCCGGCTGTGACAGCGGACGCTTTTCCGTCAGAGGGTGCCCGAAGAGGGCAAGGGCGGCCTCCTTTGTCAGATGCACATGCCGCCCGGAGGCTTCCAGCTCAATGAACAGCCGCTTTTTCAGTTCCTCCGTCACACGGGAAATCAGCTCTTCCATATCGTTCCTCCTGTTATAGTTTCCCTGCTTTTATGCGGATCATCAGGATCCAACACAGAGCGGAAAGCCGGTTGAGGGCAAGCACCATGTCGGGTCTTTCACATCTGCCCTCGCGGTCGGAAAATGCCCGGCAGCAGGCAAGCTCCGTCTGCCGGACATGGGTGCGCAGACGGTTCAGGTGCAGTAACACCGCGCCGTCCGTGTAAGCGGGCAGAAAATGGCTCTGCCCGTAGTATTTTTCGGGGTGATGGCTGTGCTCACGCAGCTCCTTTGCGGAAAAACCGCAGAGCTTCACCTCCTGCACCGCCTCACCCAGCACATCTGCGCGAATGAGACTGCGCACGAAATCCAGCATTTCCTGCAGGGCGGAAATCAGTGCCGCATTGCCTCCTGCCGCTGTCTGGCACAGCAGGATCTCCGCCTCCAGCGCATCGATCTTTCCGCGAAAGGCGATGCGCGGATGTGTTTTCTGCACGAGCACATTGCCGTGCAGATGGGTCATTTCCTCCGGCTTGCTGTCAAATACACCGCCGAACAGCGTCGTGTAGGCGGCAGGACGCTCCGACACGGGCAGGACGGCGATCCCCTCCGCACGCAGCCAATCGCGTGCAGAGGGCGTCAGACGGTCGTCCGCCTCGAGATAAAAGACCCGTTTTCCGTCCTGATTGCGCACTCTTGCGCGGGCGGCTTCCTCGGTGTAGAGCATTTACTTTTCCGGAATATCTCTGCCTCTGGGCAGAATTCCGTCTACCTCCGTGTGCGGGCGGGGGATGACATGGACGGAGATCAGCTCTCCGACCTTTTCCGCGGCGGCAGCACCTGCGTCCGTTGCCGCCTTGACTGCGCCGACATCACCGCGCACCATGACGGTGACTAAGCCGCCGCCGACCTGTTCCTTGCCGACGAGCTGCACATTGGCAGCCTTGACCATTGCATCGGCGGCTTCGATCGCGCCGACCAGACCTCTTGTTTCGACCATTCCCAAAGCATTCGTGTTCATCAATATTTCCTCCTGTAATTATCGTGCGGTCTTGAGCCGCCGCAAGATTTCCTGTGTCAGAGTTTCGATCAGCTCCGTATTCTCCGGAAGCTCTGCTTTCTCCGTGCCCCATGCGACCCTGCGGATGTTGATGAGGTCGATCGGACCGATGTTGTTGGAAGAGGAGCTTCCGCCGACTGCGCCGCAGCCGAGGGTCAGCGCGGGGAAGAGATTGGTGGTCAGCCCGACACCGCCGAGGGAGGACGGTGTGTTGACCAGAAAACGGGAAACGGGGATCTCCAGCGCAAAGCGGCGAATGACCATCTCATCCTTTGCGTGGATGGAGAAGGTATGCCCCGCACCCTCCCCAAGCAGTACCTCAACGGCACGGTCAAGAATGGAGTTTTCATCCTTCTCAATAAACAGCGCAAGGATAGGACAGAGCTTTTCTCTGGAATACGGGCGGGTCGGACCTGCCTCCGTCTCCCGCGCCATCAGCACCCTGGTCGTTTCCGGCACGCTCAGCCCTGCCATCTGCGCGATCTGCACCGCTGTTTTTCCGACAACCTTCGGGTTGATGGTGCCGTCGGCACGCAAAAGCAGCTTTGCAATGCATCCTGCCTCCTGCGCGGAGAGGAAATAGGTGCCCTGCCGACGGAATTCGTCCTTTACGCGCTCTGCACAGCATTCCTCCACGATGACGCTCTGCTCCGAGGCGCAGACTGTACCGTTGTCAAAGGTTTTCGAGCGGATGATGTCAGAAACTGCCTGCGGAATATCGGCGGAGCGGTGGATATAAGCAGGACCGTTGCCTGCACCGACGCCGATGGCAGGCTTACCGGAGGAGTAGGCGGCGTGTACCATGGCACCGCCGCCGGTCGCAAGGATCAGTCTTGTGTGCTTATGGTGCATCAGCTCCTGCACGGCGTCCATCGTCGGCGTGCTGATACAGCCGATCGCACCCTGCGGAGCACCTGCCTTCTGTGCAGCCTGTGCCACGATCTCTGCCGCTCGGCGCGTACATCTGACGGCATTCGGGTGCGGAGAAAAAACGATCGGGCTGCCCGCCTTGAGGGCGATCATCGCCTTGTAGATGACGGTCGAGGTCGGGTTGGTCGAGGGGACGATGCCCGCGATCACGCCGACCGGCACGCCGACATCCCAGACCTTCCGTTCCGGGTCGGTGCGCAGGATGCCGACCGTTTTCATCTCGCGGATCGCTTCCCACACGCGGCGTGCGGCGAAGCGGTTTTTTGTTTCCTTGTCCTTTGCGTTACCGAAGCCGGTCTCCTCCGCCGCCATTTGACCGAGTTCTCTTGCATACGCACAGCCTGCCTCACAGATCGCCTCTGCGATCCGGTCGACCTGCGGCTGTTCCATTCGTTTCAGCTCCTGAAACGCAGTTTCCGCCTGCTCTATCAGGTCACGCGTTTCCTGCCGGGAGCGTAGATCCTTATCCAATTCCATTCGTACCTCCTGCTTCTTTCGGCATCGCCGCAACTTCTCTGACCGCCTGACTGAACGCCTCACAGGCGGCGCGGCAGGCAGACTGTGTTCCCGTCAGCAGACCGCCTGCAAAATTCGTCTCACTGGGCGGCGCATACAGCTCCGTCAGCTCCACATCCGAAGCCTTGAGCGCGGCATCCAGCCCGACCACTGCCTCCACCGGCGGCGCGATCAGATAGGCGATCGCCTGTCCGATCGGAATATGTGCCTGCGCGGACAGGTAACTGCCCGTGCGGCTGACGCAGTGCGCCAGATATACGATGTTGCCTTTGTCGTTGGCGGTGCGAAAGCCGATCTTCTCCAACAGCGACAGCGCGGCATACAGACCGCTTCGCACCTCGGACGGATTTTCGCCGCCGAGGATGCCGATGACCTCACCGGCAAGCGCCGTCGTGGCATTCGGCGCACCGGCGTACAGGCTTCGGGCGTAGACGACCTCCACATTTGCCTTTTTTGTCGCCTCATCGAGGGCAATATAGGTCGCGTCGTCGCAGTCGGTCGAAATCAGCGCGATGGCTCGGATATGTGCCGGAAAACCGAACTTTTCACGCAGACCTTTGCTGACATTTGCAATAAGCCGGGCGCAGAGCACCTTGACCGGCAACAGCTCGCCCGTCATGTTGCCGCCTCCGTCAGGTCAATGCCGGATGCCTTCTGCTTGAGCATCCGGTCGATCAGGGAGGCAATATGCGCACCTGCCTCCACTGCGGAAACCCCCTGCTTGTGGATATTGGAGACCACGGTGCGTTTCGACTCGGAGATACCGCAGTAGGGCTTGTAGGTGATATAGGCGGACATGGATTCGTTGGTCACCAGACCCGGCCGCTCTCCGACGAGCATACATACCAGCTCACAGCCGGTCAGATCACCGATGTGATCGGATGCACCGACGCGGCAGAATTTGATATACAGCGACTTACCGAGCTCAATGCCGTAGTTTTTCAGACCCTGACGGATGGCGGCGGCACAGTCGGGCGCATTGGCGGTAATAGCGGCGGAGGAAAGTCCGTCCCCGATGACCAGCACGACACGCTGCTGTTTACAGACTTCCACAATTACCTTCTGATTATTCTCATCAAAGCGTCTGCCGAGGTCGGGTCTTGTCAGATATTCGTCCTTGTCCGTGCATTTTGTCTGCACGGGGATCAAGCCGTGTGCCTTGGCAAAATCGTCCGGCACCATGGAAAACACACTGTCCTGCGCCGCGGCGTGATCTGCACGGAAGCGGAGCAGGGTGGAAGTCTTATAGCGCGTGCCTGCCCTGCCGACGCCGAGACGCGCCGGCGTTTTTGCCCGGAGAGACTGAAATGCCGCCGCATTATGAGGATTTTCCACGAGATACTGTTGCCTGAGATCGACCTTGGAAATATCCTGCAGAGCTTCCTCCTGCACGATGATCTGTGACGGCTTGTATTCGCCCGCCTTGACCGGCGGCTCCGGGACGGAGGACGGCGTTTCCTGCGGATGCAGCTCCGAGAGCATCTGCGCAACGATTTTTTTCAGTTCATCCTGATTCATACCGCACCTCCTCAAATCAGTGCCGAGCCGTCACCGGCCTTGGCAGTCAGATGTCCGTTTTCGATAAATCCCATCTTTTCCAGCCAGGCTTGGAAGGGTGCGATCGCCGTCAGTCCGTACAGCTCCCGCAGAGTCGCCGTTTCGTGGAAGCCGGTGGTCTGATAGTTGAGCATCACATCGTCACCGTGCGGGATGCCCATAAAATAGTTGCAGCCGGCAGCGGTCAGCAGGGTCGCGAGATTTTCAATGTCGTTCTGATCCGCCTTCATATGGTTGGTGTAGCAGGCATCGCAGCCCATGGGGATGCCGGTCAGCTTGCCCATGAAATGATCCTCCAGACCGGCACGGATGACCTGCCTTGCGTCGTAGAGGTATTCCGGACCGATGAAGCCGACGACGGTGTTGACGAGGAAGGGCTGATACCGCCTGGCAAAGCCGTAGCAGCGTGCCTCCATCGTGACCTGATCTGCGCCGTGATGCGCCTCCGAGGACAGCTCTGAGCCCTGACCGGTCTCAAAATAGAGCACATTCGGCCCCTCAGCCGTGCCCTGCGTGAGGGCAAGCTGCCGCGCCTGTTCGATGGTCTTGCCGTCAAAGCCGAAGGCGGCGTTGCCCTTTTCCGAGCCTGCGATGGACTGGAAGATCAGATCGGCAGGTGCACCTGCCTCAATGGCACGCATCTGCGTAGTGACATGCGCCAGAACGCAGGTCTGCGTGGGAATTTGATACTTCTGCTTGATCTCCTCAAAGCGGGTCAGAATTCGTTTCGCGCTTTCCGCACTGTCACCGGCGGGATTGAGACCGATGACCGCGTCACCTGCGCCAAAGGAAAGACCCTCTAAGGTGGAAGCAACGATGCCGTCAATGTCATCGGTCGGGTGGTTGGGCTGCAGGCGGCACGAGAGGGTACCGGGCAAACCGATCGTGGTGTTGCAGTGTGCGGTCACGGGCATCTTCTTTGCCGCAGTGATCAGATCAAGATTGCTCATCAGCTTACAGACCCCTGCCACCATCTCCGAGGTCAGACCGCGCCGGATCCGCGCAATATCTGCACTTGTCGTGGTCTCGGCAAGCAGCCATTCGCGCAGCTCCGAGACCGTCCAGCCGCGGATCTCGGCATAGATGCGTTCATTCACATCATCCTGAATGATGCGCGTCACCTCGTCCTCCTCGTAGGGAACGGCGGGATTTTCGCGCAGGTCAGACAGCAGCAGCTCGGACAGAACGACCTTTGCCGCGACCCGTTCCTCTGCACTTTCCGCTGCCACGCCAGCCAGCTTATCGCCCGATTTTTCCTCATTTGCCTTCGCCAGCACATCCTTGACATCGCGGAAGCTGTAGGTTTTTCCGAACAGCAGTGTTTTGAGCTTCAAACAATCAACTCCTTCGTATTTGCTACCCGAGTGCGAGTGTTTTTACGACAACGGGCAGTACCTGACCGCTTGCGACCGGACTGCCGATGTCCAGATAGGAACCTTCGGGCAGATGCACGCCGTCCAGACAGATCAGCGGCACCTCGGGCAGCAGCATCCGCAGAGCCTGCCCCAGTGCCTTGCCCATGTCCGCCTCTACGGCGATGATCAGAGGATTTCCTGCCTGCGCCGACGGCTCCAGACCCAGCGCGACTCCGTCTGCAAGTTTACATAATTCTGAAAATTTGGGATTTGCCCGTCCCTGCAGTCCCAGAACAGAGGGACTTCCGTCGGCGGAAAACAGGGCGGATCTGCGGCGGATCTTTTCCGCGACGATCGCGGAGTCTTCAAATTCCTCTCCCGGCGCGAGGGTTGCAACGGGAAGATTTTTCAGGGGAAATTCCACGCGGTCATAGAGGATCGTACTGCCGGAAAGCTCTGTCGTATGGCTTCCTGCGCCGATCACGGTGGCGCGGATCGTCTCTTTTGCACGCAGAAATTGCTTTCCGCAGAGGGAGGAAGCGAAGATCGCCTTGCCGAGCAGTACGCCCAGATCGCCGTAAGCAAACGGCTCACGCGTGGTATCGTCGATCAGATCGGCAACGCCGCCGGAGAAGGAAAACAGCGGATTTCCCCGGACGGTGATCGCCTTGTCGGTAAGAAAGCCGTCCGGCACAGCCTGTCCGCTGACCGCCTTTTCCAGTACGGAGACCAAAAATCCGGTCACGGCTTCCAGCTCCTGCGGCGCGAGCTGCTGCCCGATCACGAAGTGAAAATACGGCTGCAAAACGGGGGAAAGATAAGTCACGGTACCGTCCGGCTTCACCTTCATCAGCCTGCCGCCGACATTCAGACAGCCTGTGTCGATCAGCCTGCCGCAGTCGAAGAGGGCAAGGTTGGTCGTGCCGCCGCCGATGTCAAAATTCAGGACGGCGCACTGATGCGCTTCGGAATAGCTCTGCGCGCCGGAGCCTTTGCCTGCCAGCACGCTTTCCAGCGCAGGACCGGCAGTTGCCACGACAAAATCACCTGCATAGCCGGACAGGGTGGAGAGCACCTCGGCGGCGTTTTCCTTTCGCGCTGTCCCTCCGGTGATGAAGACGGCCCCGATCTGCACATCCGCTTTCGCCATGCCGGCGGCGGCGTGTTCCGGAACCACGATCTGCGCCACGCCTGCGGTAACAATGACCGTGTCGCTAAGCAGAGGGGTGAAGTGGATCTTACTGCTGTATAAAATCTCTTTTTCCGTGATTGCAAAATGCGGTACGCTGAAAGGCGTGCCCTCATTTTGCACAGTCAGCCGGGAAAAGACGAGCTGTGTCGTTGTAGTACCGATGTCGATGCCCACCGACAAAAGCTGTTCGCCGCTCATAGGGCACTGCGCAGAAGCGCGAGATAGTCCGATTTCGTGACCGGACGGGGATTGGTCAGTGTGCAGGGGTCGTTCACGGCAGCCTCGCTGATCGCTTCTGCTTCGCGCAGAACGGCATTACGCTCCAGCCCTGCCTCGTGCAGCGTTGCAGGCAGCTCAAGCTGTTTTCGTACCCGCATGATCGCAAGGCGCAGACCCGCGATACCGGAAAGACCGCACATACCTGCAAGACCGTTGTAGGACGGCGTGCAGGCAGGGGCATTCAAGGTGATGATGTGGGGAAGCAAAATGCCGTTGATGCGTCCGTGTGCCAGATGAAATGTTCCGCCGATGGCATGAGAGAGGGCGTGACATGCACCGAGTCCGGCGGAATCAAAGGCAACGCCTGCCATGGTCGCTGCGCAGTGTACCGTTTCCCGAACGGAACTGTCGCCGCGGTAGGATTTCGGGAGCAGCTCCAAAGCCTTGCGGAACGCGCAGACGGCAAACGCCTCGGAAAACGGCGAGGCATTTTTTGCGGCGACGGCTTCTATGCAGTGCGCCAGAACATCCATGCCTGCATCTGCAATCAGGCTTTTCGGGAGCTTTTGCAGCAGGGATGCATCTAAAATCGCCATGCGCGGGCGCAGGGCGTCATTGACCAGCGGATGCTTCACCCCGTCGTGGCTCAAAATGGCGAACGAGGTGACCTCTGAGCCGGTACCGGAGGAGGTCGGTACGGCAATCAGACAGGCGTCTTTATCGCTCATGGAGAGCATTCCCTTCGCGCAGTCGATGGCACTGCCGCCGCCGAGCGCGATCAATGTGTCGGGGGAGAAGTCCTGCATCACCTGCACGCCCTGCGCGATCAGCGTGAGTGCGGGGTCGGGCTGTACCTCGGAAAAAATGCGGAATTCACAGCCGCAGCGCTTGCCGATTTGCTCCGCTATGCCGTTTTCTGCAAAAAACCGGTCTGTTACGATCAGCACGCGCTGCGCCTGCAGGGAAGACAGCGCATCAAGCGCATTTTCACCGAAGCAAAGCTTCGTTTGTAACGCAAAGGTCTGCATCAGATCGCCTCTTTTCACGCGTAGTATTTCCCGATGACGGGAAATCATGTAAACAGTTTGAAAAAAGTTTCCTGTTTCGGTTGACAGGAACGCGAAAATATGGAAAAATAACACAAAAGGAGCGTGATAACGATGGCAGAACTGATCAAGGGCAACTGCCCGAATTGCGGCAAGCCGCTGGAGATCCCCGCGGAGCTGGAGGAATTTTCCTGTCTGTATTGCGGCGAACGGTCGAAGACCGCTGATCTGCGCGTGAAGAAGCCGGTCGTCGAGGGAGAATTAGGCGCGTCGGCAGGAGCTGCGCGAGCGTCTGCCCAAGGCGGTCACACGCTATCCGGACTACTATAAAAAGATTACGAAAAAGGACTTCTTTATCGCCTTCGAGGGCTATGAGAACGAAAACCGTTCGACGGTGGACAGCCTGGATGCCTGCGTGGATGCCTGTCCGGACGGAGAAAAGACGGCGGTGGAGCTTCTGTGCAAGGATCTTTTAGATGCGGTAGACGAACATATGATGGCAGACCGCCGCTGGGGCAGGGGTTCCCGTCAGAATGCGGTGCTGTTTGAGACCCGTGTCGTTCTGGCGATCTTCTTTACACCGCTGATCCGCAAGCGCGGACTGAAATGTGCTGAGGCGTTCCGGACGGAGCTCAATCGGCAGTGGCTGGAGCGGTATCCGAAGCAGGTCTGGACACCGGGCGATTATGATGTAATGGCAGGCGGCTTCAAGCGCCGCAAATGGTGCTTCATCACGACGGCGACCTGCACGTTTGAGGGCAAGCGCGATGACTGCGCCGAGCTGGAAGCGTTTCGTGCCTTCCGTGACGGCTGGCTGACGGAGCATGGCGGCGCGGCACTGATCGCGGAGTATTACGACAAAGCCCCCGGTATCGTCGCCTGCATCGAGCTGTGCGACCGTCCGGAGGAACGCTATGCAGAAATTCGGGAACGCTGGCTTGCACCGTGCTACCGCGCCTTGCAGGAACAGCGCCCGCAGGAGTGCCGCGAGTGCTATGTCGACATGGTACGCACATTGGAAAAGCGGTATTTACAGTAAAAAAACAGGGAGCTGTTGTGGTGAAACACAACAGCTCCTCAGTCTGTTATAGTATTTTTGCAGTTAAGCTTGCCATTAGAAAGCCGGTCAGATCGGCGATCAGTGCGGCGGGCACTGCATAGCGCGTCTTTTTGATACCGGCGGCACCGAAGTAGACAGAGATGGTGTAAAAGGTCGTCTCCGTACTGCCGAGCATGATGGCCGCCGTTCTTCCGATCAGGCTGTCTGCACCATAGACGCCCATCAGATCGGCACCGACGGCAAGTGCCGCACTGCCGGAGAACGGACGCAGCAGGACAAGCGGCAGGGTTTGCGCGGGAATGCCGAGAAAAGCGGAAGCAGGGGAAAGCCACTTTGTCAGCAGTGTGACCGCACCGGAGGCGCGGAGCATATGTACGGCGGTCAGCAGCATGACCAGTGCCGGTGCAATGGAAAGCAGCAGCTTCAGCCCGTCCAGACCGCCCTCCAGCAGGGCAGAATAGACATCCTGCTTTTTTGCAAGTGCGATTACCGCGATCAGGATCATCAATGCGGGGATCAGCAGGTCAAGCACGCCCCTTCCTCCCCATGAGCCACGCCGCGAGCAGTCCCGCACTGACAGAGCACACCGAGGTCACCCAGACGGCGGGAAGAATATCAAAGGGCGATGCCGCGCCGGATGCGGCACGGACGGCGGCGACCGTTGTCGGCAGGAGCTGAATGGAAGCGGTATTCATCACGATCAGACGGCACATCTCGTCTGACGCCTCCGAGCCGCCCGAGAGAACCTGCATCCGCTTGACGGCGGCGACCCCCATCGGCGTGGCGGCGTTGCCGAGCCCCAGCAGGCTGGCACTGACCTTGGCAGTCAGAAAA
>PITX01000279.1 GCA_017577345.1 Clostridiales bacterium | reverse complement strand
GAATTATACTGATTTCGATTTCAAGGTCAGCGAAGTATACCGGGGAGATGCTCCCGCAGAATATGTTACCGTGCGTTTAAAAGGCGGCACTGCGGGAGGCCGTACAGAGATTTGCGATCCGTCTGCTGAAATGGAATTAGGAAAGGAGTACCTTCTTTTCCTGTACCGGCCGGGCTGGGGCGGCGGTGTTAATACACAGGGTGATTATTACTATATCCTCGGCTCGACACAGGGCACATTTGCAGTAAAGGATGAAGATATGTTTCTATCGCAGGTCGGGCAAATGATGAGCAGGGAAACCCTGCTTGAGCGTGCGAATGAATACCCGATCGATCCGCTGTATTTCCGCAACAGTTATATTGCAAACCAGAAAAGTAATTTAGAAACCGGATTTATCACACAGCAGGAGTACGAAGAATTCATGGCATTGCTGGATGTGTATGCGCAGATCGTGGAGTAGAATTTCGCATCGTAATTGCTGAAATATGGTGGCATGGACAAAACTTCGGACCTGAGATTTTGCCGCGTCCCTCCTCATTTTTGTTTCAGCGATAGTTCCACAGAAAAAACAAAAAAGACAAGCCGGAAACAGCTTGTCTTTTTGTATGTCAATTAGTGTCAGAAATCAGATAGCGCGTTCGACCTTATTGGAACGGAGGCATCTTGTACAGACATAGACATGGCGGGGAGAACCGTCAACGATTGCTTTCACGCGCTTTACATTGGGTCTCCAAGCTCTGTTAGAGCGTCTGTGGGAATGGGAGACTTTAATGCCGAATGTAACACCCTTGCCGCAAATATCGCACTTTGCCAATTGCTGCACCTCCAATCATAGGAAAAATCGTCAAAACACAGCGTCATCGACGCCGCTAAATATATTAGCAGAGTTTTTCCGGAAATGCAAGAGAAAAATTACAAAAAAATATATTTTTTTCTTGACAGTTGCGAAACAGACAGAAATAGAATATAATATTACATCATTATGATGGAGGAAAACCCATGAATGCGAACAGTGTATTGTTGAAAAATGTGGTAGAGGAGTTCAAGCTGACGGTGACACATGCTTCGACGGACTATGAGCGGGTGCAGATCATGGTCGAGGAGGTTACCAGACCCGGTCTGCCGCTGTCCGGCTTTTTTAATCATTTCGAGCGACTTCGCCTGCAGGTCATCGGCCATGTGGAGAGTGCATATCTGAGCACGCTGTCGCATGAGCGCAAGCTGGAGATTTTCAACGAGCTGTTTTCCTACAAAATCCCTGCGCTGATCTTTGCAAGGAATATCACGCCGCCGGACGAATGTCTGGAGATGGCGAAGCATAATGATATTACAATCCTGCGCTGCATGGAATCCACCTCCTATGTCGTTTCCGGTCTGATCTCCTATCTGAAAAATGCGCTTGCACCCAGAATTTCGCGCCACGGTGTTCTTGTCGAGGTCTACGGCGAAGGTCTGCTTCTGATGGGTGAGAGCGGCATCGGTAAGAGCGAAGCGGCGGCGGAACTTTTGAAGCGCGGACACCGCTTGATTGCAGACGATGCGGTTGAAATTCGCAAGATCGCAAACAACACACTGATGGGCAGCTCTCCGGAACTGATTCGCAACTATATCGAAATCCGCGGCATCGGCGTTATCAATGTCGCGAAGCTCTTCGGTATGGCGGCGATCAAGAAGGAAACGGCGATCGACCTGATAATCAATATCGTTCCGTGGTCGAGCGAGCAGATATATGACCGCCTCGGACTGGAGGAGCAATATATGGATATTCTGGGCGTGAAAGTGCCTGCCATCACGATCCCGGTCAAGCCGGGCAGAAACCTTGCTGTCATTTTAGAGGTTGCTGCCATGAACAACCGTCAGAAAAACCTCGGCTACAATGCCGCGGAAGCTCTCGCCAACGCCCACGACAGCGCAATAGATAACGGAGGATTCTGATTCAAATTAAATGTGTGCAGGTACACATTTAATTTGAGCCTCGCACTTATCGCATCGGACTAAAGTCCTCTTTGCTCGGCGCGAGTGCTCCCCTGTGCAAGGGCAGCTC
>PITX01000278.1 GCA_017577345.1 Clostridiales bacterium | reverse complement strand
ATTATATGGATTGGAACAATGCTTGGTTTTTCAAAGGATAAAGAATTAAAAGAACAAATAAAAAATTCATTAGTTGTTTTAATTTCAGCTGCTTTAATTTTTTTTATGATCGTTTTACAAAAGGATTATGGTACTGCAATAATATTTTTTATAATATCACAGATCGACATCTTCCGTCAACCCGCAGAACAGCGTCGACTCGTATATATTATTGTGATTTTCCGCAACGCAAAACCGATGAAAAGCAAATGATTCATATTGCGTATTATATACCGTCTCCCGGAAACAGGTCTTGTGCGGCTGCAAAAGGTGATTCGCATCGATCCGGTTTTATGCTGTTCCACCTGTTTCTCGCATCACAGGAAAACGGTCAATGCTCCAGTATCGCCCCGATGCCCTTTGCGCATCTTTGCGCTGCATTCTGAAAATGATTGCCGGGATTCAGTTCCAGGGATACATCCATTCCTGTTTTCCTGTAATACTCAGCAATTTCCTCCGTATTTCTTTGCACCGTTTTCAAAATACTGTTCCTTGTTTTCGCCTCTCTGTCTCCGACGGAAAGATAGATTTTTTCCGGGCGGCGCGCAAATTCATGCGTCAAAGCAAACTCTTTGAAACCGGGAAACCATAGCGATCCCGATATGCTTGCAATACGTTCGAACAAATCGTACCGGTAAGCGGCATACAGAGCAAACAAACCTGCAAGTGAGTATCCTGCAATCCCGATAAACGCAGGATTGCCGCCGATCACGCTCAAAGCACGCGGCAGAATGTCCGAGATAAGCAAAAGCAGATAATCGTCTGCTCCTCCCGTGAAGGGGTTGTCCTTCCCCATAACAGGCGCGCAATACCAAGGGGTCATGTCGTGTTCCCATCTGAGCCCGTCAATGATAAGAAGGCTGCATTCAGGCGCATTGATCTCTCGCATTGCCTGCATGACCTCTGCCCCGTCTCCGGCGTAATGATTCAGTACAATCAACGGAGCGGACATCTTTTCAGCCTGACAAAGAACAGCTTTTTTTCCGTCTGTCTCAAAGATTCGTTTGATCACGACGATAATCCTTTCTTTTCCCTGTATATCAATTATACGAAATACTGAAACAAAATCAAGCGTGATTCCATGTCTTGCGGTTATTTATCCGAAAAACCGCACTGATCGAAGTCCGCGCCGATCCTGGTTGCGGATACTGACAAATACAATAGTATAAACCGAAAAAAGAATGGCGATTCCATGATGCCTGTGTTATAGTAATTTAGCTTGCTCCGCATCTGCAATATATCGGAGTAAAAACGGGGAGAATGAAATATGAAATCATTTGTAAAACAAATCCTTGCCATTTCACTCGCTTTGATACTTGTTCTGAGTCTCGTCCCTTCTGCGGTCGCGGAAGAGAACCTGCGAAATGCCGACAACACAGAGCAGGAATACACCCGGCACGGATTGGGGCGCCTGCCCGCGCGTCCTCACGACACTCCGAAGTCTCCGGACGATCTGTCCAACGTACAGGAAAGCAATGGAACGTCGGCATCGGATCTTCCGGAAAAATATGACAGTCGGGATTTGGGCTGCATTACCCCTGTCCGGGATCAGGGTAATCACAACACCTGCTGGACGTTCGGCGCTTTAGCATCCTGTGAAGCTTATATGATTAAGCACGGTGTCAATGTCGGTGACAGCGGTCAGAAAGCAGATCTGACTCTGGACCTGTCTGAATATCATCTTGCCTATTACACAAATACAGATGCCTATGACGCCGAAGGTATGCTTGACGGCGACAAGACCTATTTCCTCAGCAGTCACAGCAACCGCAGTTTTCTGGAAGCGGGCGGGACCGGCGAGCTGGCCAGTTACCCGCTGATGCGCTGGACCGGCCTCGCTGATGAAACGGAAGAAAAACTGAAATACGAATATGCTAATCCGGAGGGACTTGGAGAAGAACACGCATATCAGAATAATGTGGCGCATGTGACATCCGTCAAGCATTTCTTCGGCTCCAACGTGGACGAAGTCAAGCGTCATATCATGGAATACGGCGCAGGCTCAATG
>PITX01000277.1 GCA_017577345.1 Clostridiales bacterium | reverse complement strand
GACTGACACCAGTCCGGTGTCTGCCGGCATACCCGTTTTCGGGTCAAGGATATGATGATAACGTACGCCGTTTTCTTCGAAATATCTCTGATAGCCGCCGGAGGTCACGAGTGCCATTGAGCCATAGAACTGAATGCACGCAATCGCCTGTGAGGGATTGTCGGGATCGGCAATCCCGATCATCCACGGTGAGCCGTCCGGCTTCCTGCCGAGGGTCTGCACATTGCCGCCGAGCGAAAGGAATGCAGTTTCAACACCCTTTTTCCGCAAATACTCCGTCACAGTCTGCGCCGTATAGCCTTTTGCAATGCCGCCGAGGTCGATTTTTGCACCCTGCGTAAGAAAAACCTTATCGCCGTCAATAGACATTTGCTCCGTATCAATCAGAGAAAGCGCAGCGTTTATTTCGCTCTGCGTGGGAACATTTTGCGTTTCCTTTGTGAAACCCCAGAGTTCAACCAGTGGAAAAACGGTCGGGTCGAAGGCACCGTCTGTCAGGCAGCTGATTTCAACAGCGCGTTTCAGCAGCAGGGAAGTATCTTTACTTACCATTGCCAAACCGTCCCGGTTGAGCGCAAAAATCTCACTGTTTTCATCTGTTACGGAGAGCAGGGAGTCGAGGCGGTTGATTTCCGCCACAGCCTCCGCAGCAAGCGAATCATCGCCCCAAAGGCGGAGCGTCATCAGCGTATCCATCGCAAAGATTTCCCGCTCAGACGGTGCAGTTTCCGCACATCCGCAGAGGAAAATCGCCAGCAGTAGGGAAATGGCGAGTATTTTTTTCATCTTATCACCGAATTCCATGGAATTTTACAAAAAAAGTATAGCAAAAATCAAAAAAAGTGTCAAATACTATTTGACATTTCTGAAAAGGGATGATAGAATAGACAGGCCGCATTGAAGAGGTAGAAGTTGAGGGCTGCCCTCACACCTCCAGAGCGAGACTACAGAAAAGGTAGGTGCAAAACATGCAGGCAGTTATCGTTACCGGTGGTAAGCAGTATAACGTAAAGGAAGGCGACATCATTTTCGTCGAAAAGCTCGGCGTTGAGGCTGACACAACCGTAACCTTCGATCAGGTCCTGGCAATCGTGGACGGCGAGAACTCCAAGTTCGGTGCTCCCGTGGTAGCAGGTGCTTCTGTCGAAGCAAAGGTGCTGAAGGAAGGCAAGTCCAAGAAGATTGTCGTCTTCAAGTACCGTCCGAAGAAGGACTCCAAGTCCATCCGCGGTCACAGACAGCCGTACACAAAGGTGCAGATTGAGAAGATCGTCGGTTAATTGAATTATGACGAAAGTAGAAATTTTCAATCATGACGGCAGGATCAACGGTTTTGCCGTATCGGGGCACAGCGGATATGCAGAAGAGGGCAGCGACATCGTTTGCGCGGCTGTTTCTTCCGCAGTGAATTTCGCTGAGTGTACGATCAATGATGTGCTTGGCAATCATGCCAATACAAAAGTCATTGAAGATGAGCCCCGCATCACCCTCACGCTTCCCGCAGTATGCGACGATGAGGACGCAGTACAGGCAGTGCTGACCGGCTTTATGCTGACAATGTGCTCCCTGCGGGATGATTATCCTGATTATATCGAAGTTATGGAGGTGTAACAAATGCTGAAAATCGGTTTTCAGTTCTTCGCTCATAAGAAGGGCGGCGGTTCCACTAAGAACGGCCGTGATTCCGAGTCCAAGAGATTGGGCGTGAAGCGCGCGGACGGCCAGTTCGTTCTCGCGGGCAACATTCTGGTTCGCCAGAGAGGCACGCACATCCATCCGGGTACCAATGTCGGTATCGGCAGCGACGACACCCTGTTCGCAAAGATCGACGGTCATGTCAAGTTCGAGCGTCTGGGCAAGGATCGCAAAATGTGCTCTGTTTATCCGGTAGAGCAGTAAGATGCAATAAGGAATCCCGAACATATCTTTCGTATGTTCGGGATTTTCAGCGTGTCGAAAAACCTTTTTCGACACGCTGACAGACTGCCAAAAAGTTCGGAAGACAAGCAACTCTCACTCGTCGGCGTACATAGGTACGGTAGAGTGAGAGTTGCGCAGTAAGTC
>PITX01000276.1 GCA_017577345.1 Clostridiales bacterium | reverse complement strand
CGGTACGAATGCCCTTTTTGACACGGTCGTATTTCCCTGCACCGACATTTTGACCGACAAACGAAGTCACCGCGATGGACAGAGACTGGATCGCGAGCCAGGCAAAATTGTCGATTTTGTTTCCGACATTGTAGCTGGCAGTGTAAGCCTCGCCGAAGGAGTTTATCTTGGCAACGCAGAAGATCATGCCGAAGGCAACCGTTGCCTGCTGCAAGCCTGCCGGAAGCCCGATGCGAAGCACATCGAAAAGAAGTCTTTTTTTGCAGCAAAAACGCAGTGGGCGGATGGCAAGGTCGGGGTACCTGCGGTTGATATAAAAGATACCGAAGAGCCATGAAATGAGCTGCGCAATTACCGTTGACAGCGCGACGCCTGCTACACCCATGTTCAGCACCAGCACGCTGACAAGATCAAGGATCGTATTGAGCACAGCGGCAATGGAGAGAAACAGCAGCGGTGTTTTGCTGTCACCGAGACCTTGCAGAATGCCGGCATTGGTGTTGTAGCCCACGGTGCCGATCATTCCTGCGCTGACAATGAGAAGGTAGGTGCGTGCCTCGGCGTAATAAGAAGCTTTTACGTGCAGCATCACAAGAATGCTGTCCGCAAGCAGCAGAAACAGTACGGTCACCGGCACGGCGGTGCAGAGAATGGCGGTATAGAGCGAGTCGATGGTGTCGCGCACCTCCTGCATCTTCCCTGCACCGAAATTCTGGGAAATAATGACTGTGCCGCCGGTCGAAATGCCCATAAAGAGTGCGATGATGAGAAATGACACCGGATAGCACGCACCAACTGCCGCCAGAGCGCCATCACCGACATAGTTGCCGACGACCCAGCTGTCCACCATATTGTAAAGCTGCTGCAGGACGCTTCCGGCGAACATCGGCAGCGCGAAGAGGATCAAGTGCCGCGATACGCTGCCCTCCGTCATGTTCCGCAGGCCGGAGTTGTTCATAAAAAAACCTTCTTTTCTGAATCAGTCATTGGTTACGAGCATAACAGGGCAGTGATCGCTGCCCATGACCTCGGAGAGAATGCAGGAGTCGAAAATGCGCTCACGCAGACGCTCAGAGGCGATAAAGTAGTCGATTCTCCAACCTACATTCCGCTGCCGCGACGCGGCGCGATAGCTCCACCACGAGTAAGCGTCGGCGCGGTCAGGATAAAGCGCACGGAAGGTATCGAGAAAGCCGCTCTGGAGCAGCGCTGTCATTTTGCCGCGCTCTTCGTCGGAAAATCCGGGGTTAAAGTGGTTGGTCTTGGGATTTTTGAGGTCGATCTCCTCGTGTGCAACGTTCAGGTCTCCGCAGTAGATGACAGGCTTTGCCCTATCCAGCTCGCAGAGATACGCGCGCAGATCGTCCTCCCACAGCATCCGGTAATCGAGGCGGCGCAGCTCATCCTGTGAGTTCGGCGTATAGCAGCATACAAGGTAGAAGTCCTCATATTCGCAGGTAATGACGCGCCCCTCGTGGCGATGAAGATCGTCACCGAAATCATAAGTGACACTCATCGGCTCGCGTTTAGTGAACACCGCCGTGCCGGAGTAGCCCGCCTTGTCCGCACTGTTCCAGTAGATATGATACCGGGAAAGATCCAGTTTGATTTGTTCCGGCTTACACTTTGTTTCCTGCAGGCAGATGATATCCGCATCGACGGCATCGACAAAATCGAGAAAGCCTTTGCTGACGCAGGCGCGCAGTCCGTTGACGTTCCAGGATACGATTTTCATGAGGTTACCTCCTTGCTTCCCAAACCGTTCTTTTCCACAGAAAAACAGCTTGTAACATGTGGGAAAGCATGATAAAATATAACATTCCAAAAGGAAAAAAGCAATAGGCGGGGAGGAAACGGAATTGGCAGTTCACGACGGACACAGAAGCCGCAAAAAAGAACAGTTTCGCAATCACGGACTGGACGCATTTGCCGACCATGAGGTGCTGGAGCTGCTGCTCTATTATGCCGTTCCGCGTCGGGACACCAACCCGATCGCGCATCGCCTGATGGAGCGCTTCGGCTCACTTGACGCTGTGTTTTCCGCCCCGATCGAGGAGCTTGAGAAGGTGGAGGGCG
>PITX01000275.1 GCA_017577345.1 Clostridiales bacterium | reverse complement strand
GTGCAGGATTCACACCGGCAGTGGTTTTGCCGTCGGTAAACATGACCATGACCTTTTTGTTGCCCGAGGGAGCGGAGAGCAGCTCAGACGCTTTGGTAAAGGCATCTCCGTGGTTGGTATAACCGCCTGCGGAAAGATTGTCGATGGCGTTGTTCAGATCGGAAACTTCCGTAATGAGCTGCGTATCCTTCACAGCGGTGTTGGAAAAGCTCACGATGGCAATACGACTTCCGCCCCCGATTTTTCCGTCATGGGCATCGTCGGTGGCAGCGTCGATGATCTCGACAAATTTCTTTGCACCCCTTTTCAGGTTGGCAAGAGGACGACCTGCCATGCTGGTGGAGCGGTCGAGGATGAGCACAATGTCAGTGGGGTTGCTGGTGATGTCAGGCTCTGCAGTGAGTGCGAGCCTTACTTCAAAAGAATCGCCGCAGTCAATGCGCGATCTGCTCAGTGTTTTGTTGGAGCTTGTGATTCCCAATGAAGCACATTCCTTTCTGAGCCCGGTGTGGTGCGGGGCTCACTGTCATAGTACGCACCTGCCCTGCTGCGGCGTGCCGCAAGGGACACGGAACGTCTGCCTCTGATGGGACGGAAACATCCTGATTTTCAGGCAAACGGAGCATCAGCGGCTGTAACACGAGAGCAAAGAGCCGATCTTTTTAATTTCACCGCAGGCGATTTTTTCTCCCGCTTTTCCGGACGGCTGGGAGGTGAAGTCGTCCGCATCTGCGTGGACGATTACGGTTTTCCCGATGATCTCGCTGACAGAAAACCGATCGGTGAGACAGACGGAGAAGGCGTAGCCGTGATTGCCAAACAGCGGCGGCAGATCGCCGGCGTGGAGGGGATGCTCGCAGCCGTAAGGATCGTAATGTGTCAGCGCATCGGCAAACGGATCGGTCGAATTGCCCGTGCAGGCGCCGCCGCCGTGGATATGAAAGGCAAAGACGCGCCCCGCGCAGTCACCGTCCGATGTGGGAAGTCCGGCAACCTGCGTGGAAACGAGCACACCGGCACTTGTCTGATGAAAAGTGACCTCTCCGCGAATGTCGGGATAACGCTCACTGCCCTGTATTTTGGCAACGGCGGAGGGGCTCTGGCGGAGAATGTTTGTCAGAAGCTGCATTTGTTCAAAGAAACGGCAGTTTTGAGGCGCCATGATATCACTCCTTGCGGTATCATACTATTCGCACGGCGCCGCTGCGTGCCGCGTGAGCCTAAAAACGGAAAGAAATTGTCTGCAAAAAAAGAAGAAACGTGCAACTTTTTTGGGTCTGGATCCGTCCAATACTGCAGAGTAAAAATGCGCCGGAAAAGCCAGAAAAAACCAAAATTTTGTAAACAATTTGTAATGACTTTTCGGTGCGTTTTCGTTATACTGTTACTGATTCTGAGGAAAGGAGCGTCAGTGATGCTGGGGCAGAATGAAAAACCGGCGATTTCCGTCCGGAAACTGCGAAAAGTATATGTCATGGGCGAGGAGCGCGTGGTCGCACTGCGCAACATCGATTTAGATATTGCACGCGGCGAGGTGTGCTGCATCTTCGGCACGTCGGGCAGCGGAAAAAGTACGCTATTAAATCAGCTTGCGGGGCTGGAAAAGCCCACGCGCGGCGTCGTGAAGATCGGCGGCGTGCCGATCTCGCAGCTCGGCGAGGACGAGCTGGCGGCGTTCCGACAAAAGCACATCGGGTTTGTATTTCAGTCGTACAACCTGCTGCCGGAGCTGACAGCGGCGGAAAACGTCGCCATGCCGCTGATGTTCAAGGGGGTTGACGAGCAGACGCGTATGCTGGAGGCAAAGAAAATGCTCTGCCGCGTGGGACTCAAAGACCGCATGGATCACTTTCCCAATCAGATGTCGGGCGGTCAGCAGCAGCGCGTGGGCATTGCGCGCGCGTTTATCACGCGGCCGGAGGTCGTTTTTGCAGACGAGCCGACCGGAAACCTCGACTCAAAGACCACGAAAGAGGTCATGCGCATGATCCGCGACTTTGCGCACCGCTTCCACCAGACCATCGTGCTCGTGTCGCACGATCCGGAGATGACCGAATACGCTGACCGCATCGTCACGCTCATCG
>PITX01000274.1 GCA_017577345.1 Clostridiales bacterium | reverse complement strand
GATCTGGACACCGTCATGCCCGGCTCTTCTTTGTATGACTTCGGCGATTCCATTCGCTTCGGCGCGGCTACCGCCGCCGAGGATGAGCCGGATGTGGAGAAAATGGAGCTCAATCTGGAGCTGTTCCGCGTCTACACCGCAGGTTATCTGACTGCCTGCCGCAGTCTGACCGCAAAAGAGACGGAGCTGCTGCCGTTGGGCGCAAAAATCATTACGCTGGAGCTGGCAGTTCGTTTCCTGACGGACTACCTCGACGGCGACCGCTATTTCAAGACAGCATATCCCGAGCATAATCTCGTCCGCGCCCGTACGCAGCTCAAGCTGGTCGCTGACATGGAGAAAAAATGGGATGCCATGCAGAAGATCGTTGCAGAAGAATCTGCAAAAGCAAAGGAGGCATTATGAACTATCTGGGAATTGACTATCAGGTAAAAAATCTGCCTCTGCTGGATGAGGATTTTATTCCCTTCGGCGTGTGGATCGATGCCTATGAAAAGAGCGCATCACAGCCTCTGACGATTGCTGTGGAACGCGATAAGGGCAAGATTTCCGTCCACCACACCAAAATTCACGGAACGCCTGCGCTTGCCGAAGCGGACTATCGCTATGTGGAACGCTATGTGAAATTCCTGCTGTGGTCGATTGGCGGCTTCCGCATCTATATCTGCGGCAATAGCGCTTTGGCACAGCGGCTGAAAAAGGCGTATACCTTGGACGGTGAGCGCAAATTCGATGTGCAGTTCATGCAGGATGTCTACGAGGTTCCGTTTGAAGTGATCGACTGTGCACCGGAGGATTGCCCCAAGGCAAATGAAGCCTCCGTTTCCATCGGCGGTCATATGGACGGCTGCCGTATCGGCTTTGACGCAGGCGGCTCAGACCGTAAGGTTTCCGCCGTGATCGACGGCAAAACCGTCTATTCCGAGGAAGTCGTCTGGCATCCGAAGACGGAATCCGATCCGCAGTACCATTTTGACGGTATTGTCACGGCATTCAAGACCGCCGCTTCCAAAATGCCGCGTGTGGACGGGATCGGTGTTTCCTCCGCCGGCGTTTTCATCGGCAACAGTCCGATGGTGTCCTCCCTGTTCATCAAGGTCCCCAGAGAAAAGCGTGAGCTGGTCAAGTCCATTTACGACCGCGCCGCTTTGGAGCTGGGCGATGTCCCCATCGTCGTTGCAAATGACGGCGATGTGACCGCGCTTGCCGGTGCCATGGGCTTGGAAACAGGTTCTGTTATGGGCATGGCAATGGGCACGAGCGAAGCAGTCGGCTATGTCGATGAGGACGGTAATGTCCTCGGGTGGCTCAATGAGCTTGCCTTTGCGCCTGTTGACCTGTTCGAAGGTGCCCTGGCGGACGAATGGTCCACCGATATCGGTGTCGGCTGTAAATACTTCTCGCAGGATGCCGTTATCAAGCTCGCTCCGAAGGCGGGAATTGCACTGGATGAGAGTCTGACCCCTGCCGAAAAGCTGAAGGCAGTCCAATCGCTGGTGGAAAAGGGAGATGACCGCGCCGGAAAGATCTTTGCTTCCATCGGTGCTTACCTTGCCCACACCATGAAGCTCTATTGCCGCTTCTACGATGTCCGCCACATGATCGTCCTCGGACGCGTCATGTCCGGTATCGGCGGCAGCATCATCCTCGACACCTGTCTGAAGATCATGCAGGAGGAATATCCTGAGCTGGCGCAGAGAGTTCGCGTCATGCTGCCGGATGAAAAGACCCGCCGCGTCGGTCAGTCTGTTGCCGCAGCAAGCCTGCCCGAAGCAAGAAAATGATCTGCCCGATATGGCATTCCGCGCAAGTCCGCACGGAATGCCATTCTTTGAACGGAGGAAATACGATGAATTTCAAAAACGCATGGATCTATACCGAACAGTTCCGCTTTGAACACGGGGGGTTTTCCGTGGAAAACGGAAGATTCTGCAACGTTCTCGGTGAGAGTGCCGCCGATGCCGTCGACCTCGGCGGTGCCTATGTCATTCCCGGTCTGATCGATGTGCATACGCATGGCAATTCCGGCGCGGATTTTTCCGACGGAAAGCTCGCAGGCGTGGAAGCCATGGCGCAATATTTAGC
>PITX01000273.1 GCA_017577345.1 Clostridiales bacterium | reverse complement strand
GTTCTCAAGCGCGGAATCGGAGAAGTCGGAGATGTTCTTCTGCGCCGCAGCGCCGTAATAGAACACCAGATTGGAATCCTGGATGTCGATCTGCTTGGAGAAGTCGTCGATGACCTTCTGCTCCGCTTCGGTGAAGTGATCGGCAAGTGCATATTCTGTACCGTCTGCGGTTTTCACCGCGTTATCCGTCCGCGTGATCTGACTGGGAATCGCACAGAATTCCTCCGCGCTGAACACATCGGAAAGCACAAATTCGTCGCCCTCCGGTGTCTGCAGGACAGCATCGCCCTCATGATCGTAGATGACCTGCATTGCCGCCGGGCTGTCGATGTCCGTGACCTGTGCAATGTTTCTCATCTGCATGTTGTCCATAAAGGACAGACCGACAAAGGCAACCGCGGCAATGATCGTGCCGATCAGGATGAACGGCGTGCGTTTGCCGAGCTTGCTGTTATGACGGTCGGAAATCGCGCCGAACAGCGGCAGCATGAACAGTGCCAGCACATTGTCCAGTGCCATGATGGCACCGGAGGCGGTCTGCGACATGCCGAATTTGTTGGTCAAAATCAGCGGGATCGTGTTGTCGTATGCCTGCCAGAAGGCGCAGATCAGGAAGAAGGCAAATCCGACAAAAATCGTGCGTTTGTAATTCAGCTTCATGATTCTTTCTCTCCTGTCATGTCATTGAGTAGCGCGCGGATATTGTCATAAATATGCGTTGGCTTTTCCGGCTGACTGAATGCGTCTGCCATCGTGCTTTCGCCGGAGAGTACCAGTGCCGCATCGATGCCGGCACGGATGCCGCAGGCGATGTCCGTATACACTCTGTCACCGATCAGCAATGTTTCCTCTTTGGAGAATCCATATTTCCCCATGGCAAGCAGTGCCATTTCCGGCTGCGGTTTCCCGATAAAAATCGGTTTTCTTCCGGTAGCGCGGTAGAGCATCTCGCACACCGAGCCGCAGTCCGGCACATAACCGTACCATGTCGGGCAAACCCAGTCGGGATTGGCGGCGATGAAGTCCACACCGCGATTTAGAAGGATACAGGCATTCTCTAATTTCTGAAAGTTCAGCTCCGTATCAAAGCCGCAAACCAGCGCATCGACCGCATCGTCCCTGTTTTGCGTGATGCGGAAGCCTGCGTCTGCAAGCTGTTTGCGGAAGGAGGCTGTGCCGAACGCGTACAGGAGCTTCTCACGGTAGCTGTTCGCGTTCAGATATACGATCAGCGCATCGACCGATGTCAGAAAATCGTCCGCCGTTGCAGCAATTCCCAGCCGCCGCATTTTTTCGATGTACGCCTCCACCGAGCGGGAGGAATTGTTCGTCAGAAAGAGATACTTGCCGCCGATTTTACGCACATAATTCAGAAAATCAACCGTGCCGTCAAAGAGCTGCTCGTCCAGATAGATCGTGCCGTCCATGTCAAGCAGGAAGAGCCGTTTCCCGCTCAAAGGAGTATTGGGCATCGCAAATCCCCCCTTCTGCTGTCATTATACCCGGAACACGCAGATTTCGCAAGAGGAATCAGAAGTAACGCTCCAGCTTCCATCTGGCCCGGAATTCAAAGAAATGTTCAAAAACGGCAGAGCAGCGTCCGATCATCCAGCCATTGATAAGAGCACAAACGATCGTTCCCCAGTTTACGCCGACAAGTGTATGTAACGCAATCAGTGACATGACAACTGCGATCAGCATGCTGGTGCAGTCGTAGACTGTTTTGAATTTTGAAATCCTGATCCCGAACTTCTCGGAAACCAATCTGACAAACAGCTCATAGACCTCCGGAGACAAGTATGTATGGAACATCAGAGAAACGCCGACGGAGCCGATCACCATGCCGAGAATATAATAAACAAAGCGCCATGCCATCGTTAACGGCAGGCTATCACACAGAAACATCAGCCCGTCAAGAATTAAGCCGTAGATCACTGCTGTGACGAAGGAAAGCAGATAAGTAAACTTGAACTTGCGCAGAATTGTCAGCAGGACCACCAGCACAATACCCTGCAGCACATATTCCGCCATACCGAAGGTAAAAAATGGCAGATGCGGTGAGAGAATGTTATACAGCACATATGCC
>PITX01000272.1 GCA_017577345.1 Clostridiales bacterium | reverse complement strand
CCCGTATCCTGCTCCATAAAGAAAAAGACACCCGTAAGGTGTCTTTTTCTTTTGGCAAGCAGGTTGGGAATCGAAAAGGCAGGAGCGAAGCGGAAGAAAACGTGCCGGTGGCACGTTTTCGCTGCCGTGGGCGTGTCGGGCGCGGCAGCGTCCGAGCGATTCCCGTATCCTGCGTTATTGAGAAGTTATTCTCGTATCCTGCTTCTGCCTTTTGCGCCCCGAAAAATAATCCGAAAAATTTCAAAATAACTATTGACATTTTCCGCTCTTTTTGGTATTCTAACAAAGCTCGAGTGACGCATCCGGCCAAGTAGTTCAGTTGGTTAGAACGCCAGCCTGTCACGCTGGAGGTCGTGGGTTCGAGCCCCATCTTGGTCGCCATATGCTGCTGTAGCTCAGTAGGTAGAGCGCATCCTTGGTAAGGATGAGGTCGGCAGTTCGAATCTGCCCAGCAGCTCCAAAACCCTTGAAAACCTTGTGTTTTCAAGGGTTTCTGCTATTTTGCGACAGTTTTTACAACGCATCCTTTTTCATTATTTTTTGTGAAAGGATGCCTTTATGAGAATGATGGATACCTCTTGCGGAATTGAGTACGAGAAAAACTTACGGGAATTTATTGAAAAGCAATCGGGCGTAATTGGCGTAGATGTGCTCCACACAAGATATTTTGGCAACAAGATTTATATTGATGTGGAGATCAGTGTGGATCAAAGCATGAGTTTGATTGCTGCACACGAGATTGCCGAGGATGTACATCAAAAAGTGGAGAGCAATTTCGATAATGTAAAACACATTATGATCCATGTAAATCCTTCGGCGGAGAAATAGATGAAATACGACCTGCGATGCTTGTACCGCTAAATGCAAGACACACGCCTGAATGCAAAAACAGGCGTGTGTCTTATTTTTCGAGACAATCGGCAGAATATCGTATGACCTGGCCGACTTTTCCCCACATTACCGCCGCCTGTCAGGGACAGGCTGCCGCAAGAAATTCTGCAATGTCGGTGGTGGCGGCGATGCGCCTGCCCAACAAACCGTGCTCGGTGGGATAGACTTTCAAGCGCTGTACGGCGGAGGTCGGGTGCTGCGCAAGCAGATCCCATAGTGGCATAACCATTTCCTCCGGCGGAGCGCATTTGTCATATTCTCCTGCCAAAATGAGCAGGTTTTGCTCCCGCAGCTTTTCCGGCACGGCGGTAAAGGCGATTTCCTTACGGTGATCGTAAATATCGCGGTAGATCTCCTCCAACCCGTCACTGCGCAAGATCGACCCCTGCTTCAACAGCTCCCGCAGTAGATGTTCCCTGCCGTCTTGCAGATAGCGAGTGGGGTCAAAGGGAGTGAAGAGGATCAGCCCCCGCAGCCACGGCAGGGCTCGAGCGGCGTTCAGCACGGTATTGCCGCCCATGCTGTGTCCCAGCAGGAATATGGCATCGGGATCCACACGGTATTTGTCACAAAACTCTGCGCTGCGGACATATTGGGCAAGGTTGACCGCATCCTCGATGCAGTGGGAGATCAGATAGTTTCCCTCGCTGCCCCATGCGCCGCGATGGTGCGGCACGACGACCACGCAGCCGATGCGGCACAGTGCCTGTGCAATGTCATCGTTGCGGGCAGAGCCGGGGAAACCATGGAACATCAGTACACAAGGTCTTGACTCCCGATAGGCGCCGTCCGGCCACAGAAGCACACCGTAGAGGTGCTTCCCGCTGCTGGCAAAGTCCAACGTGGAATAATCGGACAAACCGTCCGGTGAAACGGATTCCCGGTCCTGAAACAGATACTCCATGTGAATGTTTGACATGGCGGCACTCCTTTATCCTTTGTTGTCATTTCAGTGGGTCGATAAATTTCTTGGTATCGCCATAACGGAAGTCCTCCGGACGATGGAATTATCAACTGATGCTTAATGTATTCAGCATATCACATTCCTCATACTTCAACAAGTCAGCATTTGAAAGAATAAGTTGAAGTAATATCTTCAGCAGAGTACTTTTTGCGTTTGGGTATTTCAAAAAGTTCAGTTGTTCCGCTTCATCCGTTCTTACGTATCCGAGAACTTCTTCATACCCTTTATGTGGGTATTCTATATAC
>PITX01000271.1 GCA_017577345.1 Clostridiales bacterium | reverse complement strand
ATTTCCACGATGGCGGTTGAATACACCACGGCAACGCCGAAGTTCGACGCTGATGTATGCGAAAAACTGGGCATTACTCCGCTGGACGGTTATGTTGCCATTGAAAAGTAATCACAAACTCTCTTGAGCGGTGCGGCGGGACGATCTGGGGAAGTCCCGCCGCGCACGGCATAAAAAAGGAGCTGTTTCTATGAATTTTCTGATCCCTCTTTGCAACGCAATGCCCGGTGCGGTGGCGCAGGGTGTTGTTTGGGGCATTATGGCCATCGGCGTTTACATCACTTACCGTATCCTTGATGTGGCGGATCTTACCGTTGACGGATCGCTCGCCACCGGCGGTGCCGTGTGTGTGATGTTGATTCGTACAGGAGTGAATCCGTGGCTTGCGCTGCTGTGCGCGATGGCTGCCGGCATGCTGGCAGGGTTCGTGACGGGGCTTTTTCACACACGCTGCGGCATTCCTGCGATTCTCTCCGGTATTTTGACGCAGCTGGCACTGTATTCCGTCAATCTGCGCATTATGGAGAGCAAAGCCAACCAGGCGATCGGCGTGGATAAGTATGACCTGCTGGTTTCGCAGCGCTATGTCCGTGCAATGACGCTCGACAATCCGCTGCCGC
Source organism: Clostridiales bacterium (assembly GCA_017577345.1). GTDB lineage: Bacteria > Bacillota > Clostridia > Oscillospirales > Oscillospiraceae > JAZOXB01. The sequence goes on along the minus strand of PITX01000271.1, from coordinate 1,485 downwards.
TGCTGCTTGTGCTGACGGCCGCCGTTATCTGGATTTTATACTGGTTCTTCGGCACGGAAAAGGGCAGCGCCATTCGCGCTACCGGTGCCAATCCCAATATGGCTCGCGCACAGGGAATCGACACCAACGCCAATGTTGTGCTGGGACTGATGATCTCCAACGGTCTTGTGGCACTTTCCGGTGCGCTGCTGGCACAGTATCAGGGCTCTGCCGATGTTAACATGGGACGCGGCGGCATCGTGATCGGACTTGCTGCGGTCATTATCGGTGAGGTCGTGTTCGGGAAGCTGTTTGCCAACTTCGGTCTGAAGCTTTTGGCGGTTTCTGCCGGTGCGGTGATTTACTACATCGTGCTGCAGATCGTGCTTCAGCTCGGTCTCAACACGAATGACCTCAAACTTATTACTGCACTGATCGTTGCGCTGGCACTTGCCGTTCCCTACTGGAAGGGCAAGGTATTTCACGCAAAGGCCGCAAAGAAGGGAGCGAAAGAGAATGCTTGAGTTACAACATATTTCCAAGACCTTCAATCCCGGTACAGTCAATGCAAAAACTGCGCTGCGCGATTTGAGCCTTACGCTCCGTGAGGGTGACTTTGTTACCGTGATCGGTGGAAACGGAGCCGGAAAGTCTACGATGCTCAATGCGGTTGCGGGTACGTTTATGGTCGATGCGGGCAAGATCCTCATTGACGGCACAGATGTGACGCATCTGCCCGAACACAAGCGCGCGGCGCTGATCGGACGTGTATTTCAGGATCCCATGATGGGTACGGCACCGACGATGCAGATCGAGGAAAACCTCGCACTTGCCGCCCGTCGCGGACAGAGACGCGGACTGAAGTGGGGCGTGACGAATGCCGAGAGAGACGAGTACCACGAGAAACTGAAAACACTGGGACTCGGTTTGGAGGATCGTATGACCGCAAAGGTCGGACTCCTCTCCGGCGGTCAGCGTCAGGCACTGACGCTGCTGATGGCATCGCTCAAACGTCCGAAGCTGCTGCTGCTCGACGAACATACGGCAGCACTTGATCCGACAACGGCTGCCAAGGTGCTGGAGCTTTCCGACAGGATCGTGGAGGAAAACGGCCTGACGGCAATGATGATCACGCACAATATGACCGATGCGATCCGCCACGGCAATCGCCTGATCATGATGAATGAGGGAAAAATCATTCTCGATATCGCAGGCGAAGAGAAGAAAAAGCTTACCAAGAAGGACCTTCTCGAGCGCTTCGCTGCGCTTGCCGGCGTGCAGGAGGAGACGGACGCCGTGCTGTTGTCGTAAGACCGATTGCGGAAAACGGCACGAAATCATAGATAAAGAGGGGAAGTGCGTGTGCATTTCTCCTCTTTCTGTATCGGAAAGGGCAGAAAAGAGCAAAAACAGTTGCTTTTTTTTACAAAACGTACTACAATGCGGTTTTTGGGGCGGTCTTTCCGCAACAGCTTTTTGAGAAGGTATTTTTGCTATGTATACGCT
>PITX01000030.1 GCA_017577345.1 Clostridiales bacterium | reverse complement strand
TCCTCTGCTCGCTGCTGTACGCGCTTCTGCCGGACGGCTTTGCCTCGGTCTGGCACTATCTTGCGGCGTTGGGCCTTCTCGCCGCGGCGCCGCTGCTTGCCTATCCGATTTCCTACGCGATCCCATCGCTGCGGAAAAAGGGCAGGGACGGCCAGCGGAATCTTGCGGTGGCGTTTTCGGTCGCAGGCTATATCGGCGGATTCCTGTTTGCGATGCTTTGCGGCGGAACGACGACGGAAAAGGTGCTGTTCGGCACTTATCTGATCTCCGGCGTCGGGATTGCGGTCTGCACGCTTCTGCGCTTCAAGGCAAGCGGCCACACCTGCGGCTGCTCCGGTCCGATCGCAATGCTGGCGCTGTATGCAAATCCGTGGTTTCTGATCGGATATCTGCTTCTGACGCCGATCTTTTGGGCAAGCAAAAAGCTTGGCAGACATTCCGCGGCGCAGCTCTTTGCCGGCGCGGCAATCCCCGTGCTTGCAATGCTGCTTTGCCGTCTGATCTTCCTGCCGCACTGATATTATATCAGAATCAAACATAATATCAAGAGGATTCAGCCGAGGCGTGTCGAATGCGACGCTCCTCGGCTTTGCTTGACAAAGAAAGACCGCTGTATTACAATAATACCACTGATTACAGATATGGGAGGGACCAAAATGAACTGTCCCAAATGCGGTGCGCCCAATCCGAGAGATGTGCAGTTCTGCACATCCTGCGGTGAGCAGATCGCAAAGCCGGTGAACGGAAGCAAGGATCCGTCAAAGAAAAAACTGCTGATCATCATTTTCGGTGCGGCAGCAGGTCTGCTGGTTTTGATCGTTGCGCTTGCCATGGCATTTTCCGGCACCGGCGCAGAGAATGCGGCGGATGACCTGTGTGATGCGATTGTCGAACTGGATGCCAATGCGGCACTGAGCGCGCTGCCTCCTGCGGTGGTGAATTATGTCACTGACACCTTGAATATGAAAGAGGCGAATGTCAAAATTCAGGGCAGTCAGGAGCTGGATGCGGACGATGTCAAGGACATTGACGAGCTGTACAGCATGTTTTTTGATACCGAGGATGGCTATGTGGAGGCGGCGGCGATCGTCTATGTGAATATCGACATTCCGGAGCGGAAGCTGACGAGAGATGCCATCCCGCTGGTCATGATCCGGGTCGAGGGGAAATGGTATATTGACCTTCTGACGACCTCGGACGAGATCGACGAGGCCGACTGGGTATTTGACGGCTTCAGCTTTACGAAGTATTTTAAGAAGTAAAAACAGAGGTAATTACTATGGATACGATCGCACTTGCGAATTATTTATTTCCCGATGTCACGATGACGCCGGAGGAGCTGGAGGCACGCTTCCCGGAGCGCAATTCCCCCGAAGGCGCCGTCATTACCCGTATGGCACCGTCTCCCACGGGCTTTGTCCATCTGGGCAATCTGGTGCAGGGTCTGATTTCCGAGCGCATGGCGCACCAGTCGGGCGGTGTCCTGTTTTTGCGCGTGGAGGATACGGATGCCAAGCGTGAGGTGGCAGGTGCCGTGGAGGTGCTCATCAGCACGCTGAAGCATTACGGCATCAGCTTTGACGAGGGTGCAACGATCGATGGTGATTACGGCAGCTACGGACCGTACCGTCAGCGTCAGCGCGCGGATATCTACCATGTCTACGCGAAAAAGCTGGTCGAGCAGGGCGATGCCTACCCGTGCTTCTGCACGGAGGAGGAGCTGACGCAGATGCGCGAGAAGCAGGAGGCAAGCAAGGTCAATTTCGGCTACTACGGCGAATATGCGATCTGGCGTGACCGCTCCATGGAGGACATCAAGGCGGCGGTGGAGGCAGGCAAGCCCTGGGTATTGCGCTTCCGTTCCACCGGCTCTATCGAGAACAAATTCAAGTACACCGATCTGGTCAAGGGTGTTCTGACCGTCACAGAGAACGATATTGATCAGGTGCTTCTGAAATCGGACGGCATTCCGACCTATCATTTTGCCCACGCGGTGGACGACCATCTGATGCGCACGACCCATGTGGTGCGCGGTGACGAATGGCTGCCGAGCCTGCCGTTTCACCTGCAGCTGTTCCATGCGCTTGGCTTCAAGCTTCCGAAGTATGTGCACATCGGACCGCTGATGAAGATGGACGGCACCTCCAAGCGCAAGCTGTCCAAGCGCAAGGATCCCGAGCTTGCCCTGACCTATTACAAGGCAGAGGGCTTCCCGGTCAGTGCAGTCTATGAGTATATCATGACGCTGCTCAACTCCAACTACGAGGACTGGCGCAAGGCCAATCCGACCGCCTCCTCGGATGAATTCAAATTCTCCTATAAGAAGCTCAATCCGGCAGGTGCGCTGTTTGACTATGCGAAGCTGTGCGATGTTTCCAAGAATGAGATCGCACGCATGGATGCAGATACGGTTTATACGCTTGCAGTCGAGTATGCCGAGGAATTTGACCCCGACTTCGCCGCTGTTTTGAAGCGCGATCCTGCGTATGCCAAGGCGATCTTTGCCATCGGGCGCGGCGGCAAGAAGCCGCGTAAGGATCTGGCAACATGGAAGGATGTCAAGCCGTATATGGGCTTCTTCTATGACGAATACTTCACATCCGAGGGCTTCCCGGAGGGCTTTGACCGCAGCGTGATCCGTACCGCGCTGGAAAAATTCCTCGCGGTCTATGACGCAAATGACGATGCAGCTGCATGGTTTGACAAGGTCAAGGCGGTCACTGCCGACATTGGCTTTGCCGCAGATATGAAGGAATACAAGGCAAATCCCGAGGCCTTCCCCGGCTCTGTGGCAGATGTTTCGACCTTCCTGCGCGTAGCCGTCACCGGCAAGACCAATTCTCCCGACCTCTATACCGTCATGCAGCTGCTCGGCAGCGAAAAGTCCGTCAGCCGTATCCGCAGCGCGATGGAGAGCCTCGGATGAAGCAAATCGACATGACGAAAGATCCGCGGTACAGGCAGTATGAATACTTCCGCGGCTTTGCCAATCCGTTTGCCTCGCTGACGGTCAACTGCGACATCACGCATTTGCGGCAGACGGTGCTGGAAAACGGCTGGCCGTTTTTTCTGACGGCACTGTACTGCGCGGTCAATGCCGCCAACGACATTCCCGAGCTGCGCCGCCGCATCAAGGGCGACCGGGTCGTGGAATACGAAAACTGTCTCAGCTCCCACACCGTTGCCCTGCCGGACGGAACATATTGCTACTGCTGCCTGGATTGCGCGCAGCCCTTTGCGCAGTATCTGCCCTATGCACAGACAGAGGTCGAAAAAGCAAAGAGCAGCCGTGATTTTGACGACGGAGAGGATCCTGCAAGGCTGTACTTTGTGACCAGTGTCCCATGGGTGAGCTTCACTTCCTTTTCTGCACCCGTGCCCAACCCGCCGGACAGCAATGTCCGCATCACCTTCGGGAAATTCTTCGAGCAGGGAGATAAGATCCTGCTGCCGATCAATCTGACGGTGCATCATGCGCTGGCGGACGGCATCCATATGGCGCGGTTTTTTGAGAACTTTGAGCGCAGAGCAACACAGCTATAAAAAATCGGCTTCCGGATGGAAGCCGATTTTTTATGTCTTATTCTTTTTCAATCGCCATCATCTTGTCGATGCGGCGCTGATGTCTGCCGCCCTCATAGGCGGTATCCAGCCAGACATCGACGATCTGCAGGGCAAGCATCGGGCCCACAACGCCCTGTCCCAGTGCCATCATGTTGGTGTCATTGTGCTGACGCGTCATTTTTGCCGACATCAGGTCTGACAGCAGGGCGCAGCGCACGCCCTTGACCTTATTGGCGGTGATGGATACGCCGATACCGGTGGTGCAGACGAGAATACCGCGTTCACAGGCACCGGAGGCGACTGCCTCGGCGGCAGGACGGGCAAAATCGGGGTAATCACAGCTATCCTTACTGTGCGTACCAAAGTCCTCCACGGCAAAGCCGCGCTCTAAAAGATGCGCCTTAACCAACTCTTTCAATTCCAGACCGCCGTGGTCGCAACCCAAAGAGATTTTCATAAACAACCTCCAATCAGTGAATAAACAGCTCCGCAAAGAGGAACAGGAGAATCGTTGCGGCAAAGCCGACGGCAAACAGGGGACGGTCGCGCTCTGCGAAGAGGCTCCAGCTCCAGCCGATGATGAGAATGAACAGCGGGATCAGTGCATAGCATGCGCTGAAGTACCATGCCGCCAGCAGGCAGGGCAGGAGCAGAAGCAGGAACAGGCAGCGGGTATCACGCAGCTTGAATAGACCGTGCAGCAGCGGAACAATGGCAAAAATACCTGCGATAAAGATAAAGGAATCACTGAACACCAGCACATTCCAGTAGGACGGACGGTGCAGCAATGTGGCTAATCTGCCGGTTAGAGCGGGGAACAGATCGCGGTAGAAATCGAACGAGCGAAGCAGACTGACCGGAGAGCCCAGATCATTTTTTATGCAGTAGGCAAGCCAAACGGCGATGAAGCCGCACAGCATGAGAAGCAGAAGCAGCACAATGGAGCCTGCAAGCTTTTTCCCGCGTATGTCGGGGTCGCCTCTTTTCCAGCGGACGACCTGCGTAACGATATAAACGCCGATATAGAACGGCGCAGTCCAAATCAGCAGGAAGGAGAAAAGCAGAGCAGCACCGTAGGCGGCTGCGGAAAATGCAAGCCAGAGCGCATTGAAAAACAGCGGTGCGTCATAAGGCGCACATACCCAAAGATAGAGAAACAGAAGAGACAGCGTAAACAGCGCAATGGCTTTTGATTGACCGGAAACCGCTACTGCACCGATGACCGCGCACAGAATTGCAGGAAGCGTTTTTCCGTACATGATGCGCAGCAGGAGAAACAGGGAAAGCGCGATCAGCGCGATCGGAATGGAATAGCGCAGTATCAAGAAAAGGAACGCAGACGGGTTGGACATGAACATCTGGTCAAAACGGAAAATGAAATATGCAAAGCATAGAAATGCTGCGCAAATCATGGAAAGAAGCGACCAAATGATGTCTGCAGGACAAAGCGCACAGGCGGAAAGCGGCTGGAAACTGCGGCGATCCAGACGGTCGATCCATTCTGTTGAGTTGGACCTCGGACGGTACACATAGAAATATGCCGGGATGACCAGTGCCATTAAAACGGCGAAAGCACCTAAGAGGATTAAAAGAGCGGGCTGTTGAAGCAGACTGCGGATGATCGGATGCTGCGACATGGCTGACACCTCCCATATTTTACTTTATAATAATAGTAACACAGTTTTTTGTGCAGTGCAACCAAAAAATAAAGCGACCGGAAATTGTTTCCGGTCGCTTCAGCGTGTCGAAAAACCCTTTTTGACAGCCTGAGCAGTCGGGATGAAAATCCGACTGCATTATGCAAAGAACTGAAACGATCAGCCGAAAACGCCGGCACGGTCGAGCACGACCAGCAGACGAAGGGCATCCTCGCCAAGGTCAAGCACGGTTTCTTCACCGCTGCCGCCTTTTCCCTGTAAAAAGCCCTGCTTGAGAAGTTTGTCTACCGTCGGACGGTAGCATTCGCTTTTAATATCCTTGAGCAGTTCATAACGCATTTCCGATTCCTCCATTTCAAAATATTCCGCGATTACGGCGGCCTCTGCTTCGGCAAGCGCACGCAGATGCTCATCCGAAAGAAGCCAGGCAGTCGTGCGCGGATGGGTGTGGAAGCTGTGTTCCAAAATCATGCCGCAGGTGCCGACTGCCGCGGCATAGCGAATGACGCCGTAGTAATCGGCGTTTCCTGCCGAATTCCAGCGCACCACGAACTGCGGTTCCTGCTTTGTTCCCATGACGGAGGCGATCGTCTCCGACAGAGACTGCGCCAGAGCCTGACCGCGCCTGCTGACGGGGTAATAGACGCGAACGTAGTCCACCGTGTCATTTCGCTCATTTGCGACGGCGTTGCTGTGCAGGCTCAGAAGCAGATCACAGCCCTGCGCCATGCTGCCGCGTGCGTACAGAGAGGGATTGTCCTCCACGCGGTTCCGGGTGCAGATGACCTCAAAGCCATAGCGCTCCAGTGCAGGCTTCAGATAATTCTGCAGGTCAAACATCCGCGTTCCCTCGCGGTAGGTCGGGTCGGCGGGGCTGGGGTTGTAGCCGATGCTGTGACCGGCGTCAATGCAGATTTTCATACCTTGTTACCTCCTGTTTTTTCAAACTGTGTGCCGAAATAGAAGCTCACGATCACGGTGTAGACGGTCAGAAACTCCTGCGCACTGAGTTTTCCGGTCACGGACAGGACGGCAAAGATCGCCGTAGCACCCAAGGTGACCAGTGATTTGATGGTCAGAAGATTTTCCAGGCGTTCTTTCAACGGTTCATCACCCCCTCCAAGTCATCCAACCGATGATTGACGACCTTCATTTTTTCCTCCAGAACGGGGATCCGTTCTCCGAAGCCGTTGTGACGGTCCACTTTCTTTTCCAGCTGAGAGATGCGGTAGTTTGTCAGCTTGGAGGAAGTGAGAATGCCGCCGAGACTGCCCATAAGCGTCCCTGCAAGCGACATTAGCGCGACCGTAATTTCGCTGTTCATCCCATCACCTCCTCAATCGGAGCAGCGAGACAGGATAGAATTGCCGCCTCGTGTGCAACAAGTTGAAAAAAGCAAGCCGGTATGATACAATGAGACAAAAGAAGGGGGGTGCTGCGCATGAGATCATCGGCGAAAAGCGCGATTCACGCATCATTTCGGACGATGCTGCTGAGAAAATCGCTGGACAGGATCACGGTCCGTGACATCGTGGAGGACTGCGGCCTGACGCGAAATACATTCTACTATCACTATGAAGACATCTACGACTTGTTTGATGACTATCTGGACACCCAAATGCACGAGGCGTGGCAGACCCTTCCGGAGGGAAGTGCATGGGATACGATTTTGATACGCCTGCTGGACTGTGTGTGCGAAACGCCGCAGATGGGACGGCATATTTTCTTCTCACGGAAACGCGAGGCAATGCTGCAGTACCTGAACAAGGTGGTCACGGCGATCATTGAGCGGTATATCACGCAGAACATGCAGGATCTGACGCTGGCGGCGGAGGATCAGCGGTTGGTCTGCGAGACCTGCTGTCATGCCCTTTACGGCATGATAGAGAAGTGGCTGACAGGTCCCGATGCTCCTCTGCTGAAGACCAATCTGAAGCGGCTGACGAACTGCTTTGCCGGAGCGATCCGCGAGGCACTGCAATACTGCGCGGCAAACCCGCGAAAGGAGGACTTGCCATGAAACGACATTACGGTGTTGTAAAGAGTGCAAAAATTATCAATGTGGTTTCAGCCTGCCTGATGTTTTTGGCGGGACTTCTGCTGCTGGTGATCCCGAATCTGGGCGGTTTTACCGCGCAGCGGATCCTGATCAGCATCCTGTTCGGACTGACGGGTGCCGCAAAGGTCTTCGGCTATTTTTCCAATGACCTGTACCGCCTGGCGTTCCAGTTCGATTTTGCGACGGGCTTTTTTTGCATCCTGCTTGCCATCCTCACCGCACTGGTGCCGGAAAATATGTTCCATGCGCTGTATCTGCTGATTGCCGCGTATGTGACGCTCGATGCGCTGATGAAGGCGCAGATTTCCATTGATGCCAAGCGATTCGGCATGACGCGCTGGCTGCTGATTTTAGTCAGCTCACTGCTGTTATGCGGCGCAGGCGGTTTTTATGTCGGCGCAGTGGTAGCGGAGCTGATGCGGATGCCTGCCATCATCGGCATTGCGCTTATGGCGGACGGACTGGAGAATATTTGGGTCACCGCATATACCGTCCGCGTGCAGACAAAGAAGAAAAGCCTGCCGGAGCAATTTGACATGGATGAATGAAAGGACGGACTGCTGCCGAAAAACCGACAGCAGCCCGTCTTATTTGCCATTTTGGCGGTTTGGGACATCCTGACAGTAAAAAAAGGACTGCTGTTGGGGCACCCTCCGTAAGGAAGGTGCCCCAAGGAGGCTCTTGCAGGGTTATAGGGCGGCACGCCCTGAGAGTGTCCACAGGCCGGGAGGCTGTGGATTTGGATTTTGGGGGGCAAAATCCGATGCTCGTTATAACTGTGGACAGGGGTCTCACTGCCCCAGCCATTCGCTTTCGCCGTTCTACCCGAACATCGTTCCTACCCCGGAGTCTCACCGGAGCGTCGCTTCGTCGGCACAAGCTTCATATCCCTCGCCCCGCCGTAAACGGCAGGTCTCGCTCATTCCGCTGCGCCTCCTCTCCCCACAAAATCTTAGATTTTGCGGGGACCCCATTTTTCGGAGGGGAGTCCTGACATGGTCATATGCTGTTCGGACGGTCATTCAGTTGTCTTTTGAGGTAGTCCCTCTACTTAGTTCCTTGGGAACTTTTTTCGCAATTCACAACCCCGTGCTTTGGCTGCTGCGTTTTGAAAAACCACAAGTAAATAGAAAAAGCCGATTTACACAGCACCTTGCCGAAAGGATAGAAATACCCTTCCGAAGCAAGAAGCTATGTAAATCGGCTTTGTTGCAAAGTCGAAGCCTGTTTGTTCGCCGTCCTGTCAACAGGCTGAAAACAGGTGGGTAGCGTCGGCGTTTGGTAGCAGCCGAAGCGTTAGCGGCAGCTCAGGCGCACCGCAGCCCGTGGCATATGCCACACAAGTCTTTGCTTCTCGGATATTCAGTTGTGTGCTCCCAAGCAGAGAGCATGGGTTATTATACCAAGGATGCGAAAATTGTCAAGTCGAAGAGAAAACCTTTCAAGTATTGATTACCCACCTGTTTTTTCAAATCGACCATCTTCCATGTGCAAGATTTGGTCTGCTCTTTCGGCAATTTTATTATCATGGGTAACAACGATGACACACCGATTTTCCTTGTGAGCGAGATTGGATAACAGTTCTACGATACGCAAACTGTTTTCACTGTCCAGACTGCCTGTCGGCTCATCTGCAAGGACCAATTCCTTTTCTGTCACAAATGCTCGGGCAACGGCTACACGTTGTTGCTCCCCGCCGGAAAGGTGGATAGGTAATCTTCGGTACTTTTCTTCTGTAATCTCAACTTGTTTCAGTCGTTCAATAGCCCGAGCCTCGGCTTCTTTTTTCGGAACACCTTGAAGATACAGGGGATAAGCAGTATTCTCCAAGGCGGTTAGATGAGAGAAAAGATTATAATTCTGATAGATAACAGCGACATGGTCATACCGAAAGCGATCCAAATCCATTGATTTTATTGATTTTCCCATCCAGCATATTTCTCCGGTTTTCGGTACATCCAATCCTGCCAACAGCGACAACAGAGTTGTCTTTCCGCTGCCGGAAGGACCGACAATGGCATAAAATTGTCCGGTTTCAAAATTCACACTAACTCCACGCAGAGCTTCCACCACTTGGTTTTTTGTTTGGTAAGTATATCGTACATCCTGAAGTGTCAGCATAATCATTCCTCCGTTTTCATCAGTCGGATTGGGGCAATGTGCGTCAGCATAGCCGCACACAACAGGCTGCCGCCAAGATAGAACAGCAGTTGAAGGAACCCGTTCATAAGGGCAGAGCCGTCAGGCAGTAGAGCAAGGTTAATGAAGACTCCTATTATAAGTCCCGGAATGGCTGGCAAAAGCTGTTCCAGCATGACCGCTAACAGAACCCTGCTCTGTTTCATACCGAGGCACCGCATCACCGCATATTCACGGAGTCGGCGGCGGCTGATTAAAAAGCCCATGAGAATGCCGAGACAAGCACTGAGAACCAGCAAGGTAACACGAATTCTCTGCAGCATTGTAAGGTGTGCTTGTATTTCTGCCATAGCAGTATCGTATTCTGCATCCTGTATCAAAAGGCCGGCTGTTCCCGGACTGTCGGAATTGCTTAAAGCAGGGATGACAAACCATATATAGAAGTCTTGTTTTGCATCCGTGAGCTTTTGATTGTCCGCAAGCGTAAAGCTGCAGCGATCCAATAAAACAGCTTCGGATTCGCCGTCAACCAGCGGAGCATCAAAGGGGCAAAGTAAGCAATCCTCTTGT
>PITX01000270.1 GCA_017577345.1 Clostridiales bacterium | reverse complement strand
GTGTAATTTCGCCCTCACCCGCTTCTGTCTTCTTAAAGATCTTGCCGATGGTGTTCTTCCACCAGTAGCTGATTTTGGAAAACTGAATGAAGCCAACGCGAATGCTCAGGTAAACACCTGTTCCGACCAGCAGCGCCAGCATGATCGGACCCCATACGAAGCCGTTAATCGCACTGTTGACAGCAATGATAGTTTCCATACATTTCCCCCTTTAGATTACAAAATATAAAATAGCCGTTGAAAATATTTTATATATCTTCAGACAAAGGATAACAGATCCACCGGAAAAAGTCAATATAAAACCTGTCGATTGCCCGTTTCTTTTTTTCGAGTGTCGGAAAAATTTTTTCTTTTCTCTTGACAGGCGTTGTTTTCCGTGCTATCTTAACTGTACTAATACGGTTAATACAGTTTTGCAGGAGGTGCGGCATGTTGTTTCCTTTGTGGGTGATTATTCTCGGGGTCGCGGTGCTGCTGATTGTCTCAACGGTACTGGCGATTTTCAACCGGTAAGGAGGTCGGTCATTTGATTACATTAAACTACCGCGATGCGCGCCCGATTTATGAGCAGGTGCGCGACGGACTGCGCAAGCTGATTCTCTCCGGCGCGTTGGCTGACGGCGAGAAGCTTCCGAGCGTGCGTTCACTCGCAGCTCAGCTTGCCATCAATCCCAACACCATTGCCCGCGCCTACACTGAGCTTGAAAACGAAGGCTACTGCTGCAATGTTCCCGGGAAAGGCTGCTTTGCCGTCTGCCGCGAACGGACGCAGGACGATACCCGCCGTCTTGAGCTGGAAAAGAAGATTCGCGAGCTGCTCACCGAGCTGCGCGCCATGGGTGCAGGCGAGACGGAGCTGATCGCATTATTAAAGGAGGAAGAACGCCATGATTGAAGTCCGCAGCGTTGTCAAAACCTTTGACGGCTTTCGAGCGCTTGACGGTGCCACGCTCACCGTCCCCAAAGGCGCGATCTACGGCCTTGTCGGCCCGAACGGCGCCGGTAAGACAACACTTCTTCGCCACCTGACCGGTGTTTACCGCCAGGACAGCGGCGAAATCACCTTTGAGGGGGTGCCCGTTTGGGAAAACTCCTATGTCAAAGCCTCCATTGCCTCGATTCCCGATGACTGGCACTATTTTATGCAGTCGAGCGTGCGCGATATGATGAAATATTACCGCGGCTTTTATCCGCACTTTGATTCTGCCCGCTACGAGAAGCTCAAAGAAGTCTTTGCCATTGATGAAAAGCACATGATTCGCAGGCTCTCGAAGGGACAGCAGAAGCAGGTCGCATTCTGGCTTGCCATGTGCTGTATGCCGGACTACCTGCTGCTCGATGAGCCGGTGGACGGTCTCGACCCCGTGATGCGCCGTCAGGTGTGGAGCCTCATCATGCAGGACGTGGCGGAAAACGGCACGACCGTGCTGGTGTCATCCCACAACCTGCGTGAGTTGGAGGATGTGTGCGACCATGTGGGCGTAATGAACAAGGGCAAAGTCCTGCTGGAGCGTTCGCTCTCCGAGCTGCAGGACAACACCGTCAAAATGCAGCTCGTGTTCGGCAGCGACGAAGAGCCGCAGCTCCCCGCAGAGCTCACCGTGCTGCACCGCAGCCATGTTGGCCGTGTTCACACCGTCATTTTCCGCGGCAACGCCAAAACCATCACCGAGCGGCTGAAGTTATGCTCTCCGCTCTTTATGGAGGCGATTCCGCTGACGCTGGAAGAAATCTTTATCTATGAATTAGGAGGGGAAGACTATGCCGTCCGTGAAATCGTACTTTAATCGGGAGTTGTTTTGCGGCACGCTCCGGCGTACCTGGCCGCTTTGGGCAGCTTACACATTTGTCTGGCTGCTTCTCTTGCCGGTCAAGCTCTTCACCGATCTGAACAACCGGCATGTTGTTTACTCGCGTCTTTCAGTCGCCTATGAGCTTTTGAACAGCAGCGCTTCCGCCGGTGTTGCAATGGCAGCCGTGTTCGGCATCTTTTTCGCCATGGCAATGTTCGCCTACCTGACGAATCCCCGCGCCACAAACGGCATCCACGCCATGCCCATCCGCCGCGAAGGTCTGTTTTTGACCCATTATGCCGCAGGTCTGTTCTGTCAGGTCACGAC
>PITX01000269.1 GCA_017577345.1 Clostridiales bacterium | reverse complement strand
TGGTGCTCAACCGCCTGCTGCGCGTGACGGATGTGGATCTGAGCAGCTATGATGAAGCGGAAAACACATGGTGCGCACAGGCGGTGGCAAATCTCCAGTCGGTGAGCATTCTGCAAAGCGGACGGTTTTCTTCCGATGAGATGTGCCGCGGCGTCACCCGAAGGACGGCAGCGGAGCTGATCAGTGCAGCTGTGACGCTTCAGGAAAGCAGACAATCAGACCGTGGACTCATCGGCGATCTGTTTGGCTGAGACAATCAGGAAATGGGAGGGCGGCTTGTGAAAAAGCTGTCCTCTTGTTCTTGTATTTACAGCAAAACTGTGTTAAACTCCAAAATGATAGAATAGGTATAATAGGATAGTTATGAGTATTTTCCGATTAGTAGGAGGAAACATAGATGCGTATCGTTGTATTGGCCGGCGGACTGAGCATGGAGCGAAATGTGTCGCTGTCGAGCGGAAATAAGATCTGCAAGGCACTGCGCTCACTCGGACACGAGGCAATTCTGGTGGATATGTTTTTGGGACTGGAGAGCTACTCCGGCTCTCTTGAGGATATTTTTACGGTGAAAGACGGCTTCTGCGGTGAGTTCTCCGTCAGGGAGGAACAACCCGATCTTGACGCGGTGCGCGCCCAGCGAAAGGACAAGAGCTGCAGCGTTTTCGGAAAAGATGTGCTCAATGTCTGTGCAATGGCGGACGTTGTTTTTCTCGCGCTGCATGGTACCTGCGGTGAGGACGGGCGTGTGCAGGCAGCATTCGATCTGCTTGGCATCCCCTATACCGGCGCGAGCTATTTAAGCTCCGCCGTTGCTATGGATAAGGATTTGACCAAGCGCCTCGTTGCAGACTATGTGATCACGCCGCGCTGGCGCACCGTGAGCTATACTGAGGGTGATGTGGAGCGGCTGGCTGGCGAGACAAAGCTTCCCTGCGTGGTCAAACCCATCGCAAACGGCTCGTCTATCGGGGTGTCCATCGCACACGATACCGATGAACTTCGTGCGGCGCTGCTGCTTTGCCTCAAATTCGGCGGCAGAGTTGTTTTGGAGGAGTACATAAAGGGACGTGAGATCCAGGTCGGTATTCTTGCCGGCAAGGCGCTGCCTTCCATTGAGATTATTCCCAAGCAGGGATTCTATGATTATGCCAACAAATACCAGACCGGTGCGGCAGAGGAGATCTGTCCGGCACCGATCCCGGCGGAGTGGGAGGAGCGCTTGCGCAGTGCGACGGAGACGGTTTTCCGCGTGCTGGGGCTTTCCGTTTATGCCCGTGCCGATTTTGTCGTTACGCCGGACGGTACACCGTATTTCCTTGAGATCAACACGCTTCCCGGTATGACGCCGACTTCACTCGTTCCGCAGGAGGCAGCTGCCATCGGCATGAGCTATGCGGAACTGTGCCAGACCATCGTCAATGAATCTGTCAAGGAAGATAGAGGACTGTAAGATGCAGAACATCACCGTAAAAGAACTGCTTACCGCCGTGAACGGCACGCTGCTTGCCGGAAACGTTGAGACCGTCATCAGCGCGATCAATACCGACAGCCGCAAGGCAGCCACGGGTGAGCTGTTCATCCCGCTCGTCGGCGAACGCTTCGACGGGCATGATTATATTGACAGTGCACTCAAAAACGGCGCGGAGGGCTGCCTCTGCGCACGTATTCCGCAGACGCTTGCAGACGGGAAGTTTTATATTCAGGTCGCGGACACCACGCTTGCGCTCAAGGATCTGGCATCGTGGTACCGCGGCAGATTTGACATTCCCGTTGTGCAGATTACGGGCAGCGTCGGTAAGACCACGACGAAGGAGATGATTGCCTCCGTTGTCGCGCAGCACTTCCGTACACTGAAAACGGCAGCAAACTTCAACAATGAAATCGGCACACCGCAGACACTTTTACGCTTGAGCGCGGAGCATGAGGCGGCGGTGATCGAGACGGGCATGGACCGTGCCGGACAGATCCGCTATTTAGGCGAGATGGTGCGCCCCGATATTGCCGTCATCACGAATGTCGGCGATGCGCATATTGAATATCTCGGCTCACGGGAAAACATTCTCAAGGCAAAATGCGAGATTTTTGATCATCTTGCACCGAGCGGTGTTGCCGTTCTCAACGG
>PITX01000268.1 GCA_017577345.1 Clostridiales bacterium | reverse complement strand
GGCGTGTCCTCATAGTTCACCATGTTCATGGACACCTGGGCGATGCCCCTATCCTCCAGCATGAAGCCCATGGCCTTGCAGCTGCGGAAGCCCCCGGAGGAGCCGCGGATGGCCTTGGCGATCTTTTTGGCGATCTCCACGTCGGAGGTCTCCAAATTGCAGTTGAAGGCGATGAGGGGCATCCGGGCGCCGATGGCGGTGATGCCGGCGGTGGGGTGGATCTTCCGCTCGCCGAAGTCCGGGGCCCACTCGGGCTGCAACAGCTTCTCGGGCATGCCTTCGAACTCGCCCTTGCGGCAGGTGGCCAAATTCCGGCGCTCGGGCCGGGTGGCGCTGTCCTCGTAGAGGAAGGAGGGGATCTGAAGCTCATCCCAAATGCGCTTGGCAACGCGCTTGGACATCTCGACAGCTTCCTCAACGGTCACGTCCATCTGGGGGACGAAGGGGATGACGTCGGTGGCGCCCATACGCTTGTGCTCGCCGTGATGCTTGTTCATGTCGATGACCTCGGCGGCCTTCTTGGTCAGCTGGAAGGCGACCTCCTCGATGGCTTCGGGAGAGCCGATAAGGGTGAAAACGCAGCGGTTATGGTTGCCGTCGGTCTGAGCGTCGAACAGGGTGCAGCCGGGAACGCTGTTGGCAACGTCCACGAGAGCCTGATAGGCCTTTTCGTCCTTTTCCTTGCTGCAGCTGAAGTTGGGGATACATTCAATAAGCTTTGCCATGATAAGATTCCTCCGGTTAAAAAAATTAAGTTGGTATATGGTCAAAATTCTCAGAACGAATCAATTCCGTGTATCATTATAGCGCACGCAAAAAGGTTCGTAAACGCAATTCGTTTTCTGTTTTTCAGCCTGCGCTTTGCTTTTTTAAGTTTGAATGTCCGCAAATTTTCCCTCGGTAAAAAGCTTCACGCTCTTGGCGCGGTAAATGTCGTCATTCCAGGCGAGGACGGAGTACGATTTTGCGCTGATACCGCGCACGCTTTTGGCGTAAATGCCGGAGTTCGGGTGCGTTTCCACGATCGAGCGCGGCAGAAAGCTCACGCCGAAGCCGGACTGCACCATCTGCATCGCCATAGGCGTATCGTAGCAGTGGCAGACGATGCGCGGCTCAAAGCCGCTGCGCTGGCACTCGCGCAGGAGATACTCGTCATAGCTCCACAGGTCATCGCTGCGCAGCAGACACATCGGCACATCGTGCAGCAGCTCGATGGGAACATCGGTGAGCCCGGGCGCAGGGTCAGTCTCGTGCGTCATAATGAGTGCAAGGCTGTCCTCGCCGAGAACGCGCTCATACAGACCGCTCGGCTCGGATGACGAGCGCAGAAACAGCGCGTTGAGGCTGCCGCGGTTGAGATCAGCGATCAGGTCCTGCGGAGAACCGAGACGGATGTAAAGTTCGACCTGCGGGTAGGCATCGTGAAAGCTTTTGATGTAGCGCATGGCGTAGGGAACGGTCGAATACAGAATGCCAATGCGCACGACACCCGACACGCCGCTGCCGATGCTGCGGATACTGTCCGCCATGCCCCTCATGCCCTCCATGAGCTGCAGGCTTTGCTGATAGAGGCTTTCGCCTGCCTCGGTCAGCAGCATCCCCTTGTTGCCGCGGCGGAACAGCTCCGTGCCCAGCTCACCCTCCAAAAGCGCAATCTGACGCGAGATCGGCGGCTGCGCGACATGCAGCTTGCGGGCGGCGGCGGAGATGCTTTTTTCCTCCGCGACCGCGCAAAAATACTCCAGTTGTCTGATTTTCACAAAAACCCCTCCCTGCGCATAGACGAGTTCACAAGACTATATCCAAAAGGTATGGCAAATATACAACATAAGTGCTTTTCATTATAGCAAAATTCGGGTATAATACAAGAGGTAAAGGAAAAAACGAAGAAAAATAAAGTTGTTTCTTTCGTTTGTTTCGTTGATTTCGTTTGTTTTTCCCAATGAAAAATAATAAAAAGTGAAGAAAGTGAGGACAAATCCATGATCGATCTCGCAAGCGAAGCTATGACCATCAAGCTGGACTATGAGCTTCCCGAATATCCCAAGATGGAATCCTGCTATCGTCGCGCTCCCCGTCGTGAATCCCACCTGACCGAGGCCGATAAGGCGCTTGCCATCAAAAACGCACTGCGCTACAT
>PITX01000267.1 GCA_017577345.1 Clostridiales bacterium | reverse complement strand
ATATATGCCTTGGTCGCAGGCTGATAATAGGCAACGATCGTCAGCGTTTCCAGCTGGGAAGCAGACAGCTTCGGCGGCTTTCTGGTTTCCAGTGCCTTTGTGATATAGGCGGACATCTCCACTGAGGAGCACATCTGATAAGCCTTTTCCAGCTTGATAATACGAAGTCCGCGTCGCTCAAAGGAAAGCCTGTCCATCAGTGCCTTTGCCGCTGTATCGACCTCATCACAATCACATTCTGCGGCAAGCGCGATGCGGTCGGTTTCGACCGGCTCACCTGCGGCAAAGAGGATCGCTTCGATCACTCGCTCCAGTTCAGTTTGTTCCATCCAATGACTCCATTTCTCCCTCCGGCATCTTGCAGAAGCGGACATTTACATCGTCGTCGCCGTCCTCCAGCTCAATGGAGTGGACGCGGCAAAGCTCCAGCACTGCCAGAAAGGTCGCTACGATCTCGCTGCGGGAGCGGCTTCCTTTAAACAGGCTGCGGAATTTGGAAACCCCGCGCATCAGCAGGCGCTTGAGCACCTGTGCTGCCTTTTTTGTGACGGGATAGGGCTCTGCGCCCACGATGCCGCGGAAATTCGATACCGGCGGCGGCAGAGCGCGTTCACTTCGTTCAGCGATCATCGAAAATGCCCTCAGTAAATCCTCCGGCTCATGCTGATAGCGGTAAGTCTTGTCCACCTGATACGGCTCCGGCTGCTTGACAAAGGAATTGCAGCCGATCTCATTTCTCGGCTCCAAAAAGGATATTGCCGTCCGAATCTGCTCCAACGCATCGGCGCGCTGACGCTCCTCCAGGGAACGAATCAGGAGCTCCATCTCGGAAAGGGCTTCCTCACGCTCTGCGGCGGAAAGAAGCATCTTCGTCTTAATGAGCATCAGGTGCGACGCCATGGCGATAAACTCGCTGGCGATTTCCATGTCCAGCCGCTTCATCTCATCCAGATAGGCAAGATACTGCTCCAGAATCGATGTAATGCTGACATCCTGAATTTCTATTTTGTTTTTGCTAAGCAACAGCAGAATGACATCCAGCGGACCGTCAAAGTCCTCCGGAAGCGAATTCTGTGTCCGCATTACACCTGTCAGGTGGTATCTCGGTTCGTCCATGCGTTCCCTCGTACAATATAATCCAATTTATTATACCATTGTTTTGTGCTAATCGCAACCAAAAAATGAGCGCGTTCAGGCAAACACGCTCATTTTTTCTCTGTTATTCCACTGCATGGAAGATCTCGCTGACCAAGTCGCCTCTGCCGATCCCCTTTTCTGCGGAAAAAGGAATCAGATTAGTTTCCGGTTTGAGCTTCAGGGTCGCTCTGATTCGTTCCATATTCGGCTCGATCTCGCTCTTTTTCAGCTTGTCCAGCTTGTTGGCAACGACAACGAACGGACAACCCGTGCTTTGGAACAGCTCCGCCATGACAATATCGAGCTTTGTCGGTTCATGCCGCGCATCGACGATCATCACGCCGAGTGTGATTTTCTCCGCTTGGGCGAAATAAGACTCCATCAGCTTGCCCCATCGTTCCTTTTCGCTCTCGGCAACCTGCGCATAGCCGTAGCCCGGCAAATCGACAAAATACGCCTTGTCGTCCACCTTGAAATAGTTGATATGCACGGTCTTGCCCGGCTTCTGCCCGACACGGGCAAAATTTTTCCGCTGCAAAACGCAGTTGAGGACGGAGGATTTACCGACATTGGACTTGCCGGAAAATGCGATCTGCGGCAGAAGGTCATTCAGAAACGCATTCGGCTGTGCAGCAGATTTGATAAACTCTACCTTCTGTAAGTTCATTGACGGATCCTCGTTTTCGGCTTTGGCTGTTCATGCGGTACATTCACCGGTGGGATCGCGCTCTGGCTTTTCCTGCATTTGTTTTCTTCCTCTGCCGGCAGGATGAGTGCGGCGTCAATCACGGCATCCGCATAATCCACCAGTAGGAAATTTAATGCTTTTCTGACCGTTTGGTCGATCTCATCCAGATCCTTTTCATTCGCTCTCGGAATGATGACTGTTTTGACGCCGTGGCGCAGTGCCGCCATCGTCTTTTCCTTCAAGCCGCCGATCGGCAGGACGCGTCCGCGAATGGAGATCTCACCGGTCATCGCAATATCGCGGCGAACAGGTGCACC
>PITX01000266.1 GCA_017577345.1 Clostridiales bacterium | reverse complement strand
GAACACGCCGAAGACCAGAGGTATGCTGGTTACGGTACTTTGGCGGCATACAGGACAGCCGGATGACGGATATAACTGCTTTACGGATGTTGCAGACGGTGCGTGGTACACACAGGCAATCGCGTGGGCGGCAGATTGCGGCGTGGTCAACGGCGTCGGCAACAACAGATTTGACCCGAACGGAAAGATCACACGCGAACAGATGGCGGCGGTTCTTTACCGCTTTGCTGCTTCAGAGGGAAGGACGGTGCATTCTCATGCGGATCTGTCTGTTTTTTCGGATGCAGCGGACATTCATCCGTGGGCATACGATGCGATGCAGTGGGCGGTAGAGAAGGCGATCATCACCGGAATGGAGAACGGAAGCAGACGCTATCTCGATCCGCAGGGATATGCGACAAGAGCACAGGTCGCGGTGATCCTGATGCGATATATGGAAAGCTGACGAAGCTGATTTCAGAACGCGATCTGAAAAATTGAGGAACGAAGCAGACTGCCCTTGCCAAAAAACGGGAAATGTGCTACTATCAAAACAGGAATACTTATGAGGAGGAACCGTTATGGGACTGTTCGGAAAATTGTTTGACAAAAAGATCTGCGATGTCTGCGGCGGCGAGATCGGACTGCTCGGCAACCGCAAGCTGGAGGACGGAAATCTCTGCAAGGAGTGTGCAAAAAAGCTGTCTCCCTGGTTTGACGACCGCCGTCACAGCACGCTGGAATCAATTAAGGAACAGCTTGCTTACCGCGAGGAAAACAAGAACGCAGTCGCCGCATTTCATGTGACCAGAACGCTCGGCGATGCAACAAAGGTCCTCCTGGACGAGGACGCAGGCAAATTTATCGTTACCTCCGCCTCCAAGTGGCAGGAGACCAATCCCGATGTGATCGACTTCAAACAGGTGACCGGTTGCAGTCTGGACATTGACGAAGACCGCACGGAGCTGATGCGTGACGGCAAGGACGGACAGAAGATCAGCTATGTTCCGAAGCGTTTCCGCTACAGCTATAATTTCTACATCAAAATCAATCTGAACTGCCCGTATTTTGACGAAATCCGTTTCCGTCTGAATTGTTCGACCGTAGAAATGGAAACAAGCGGCGGACTGCTCCAAGGTGTGCCCTCTAAGCCCGTGGACTACAGAGAATATGAGCGCATGGGTAATGAGATCGTCAGCACACTGACGGAGGCCAGACGCAATGCCCGTGCGGAGGTCGCGGCTGCGAATGCACCGAAGACGGCAGTAAAGTGCCCGTATTGCGGTGCTTCGACCATTCCCGATGCCAGTAGTCGTTGTGAGTACTGCGGCGGTGCACTGAATAATTGATCTATCAAGCTAAATACAGAAGGAGGATAATGCAATGAAGAGAATTGTTGCTGTTGCCCTGATTTTTGCAGTCCTGTTTTCCCTGACCGCCTGCAGCTCCGGGACAACAAGGCAGAGTATTCTCTACGGAAAATATCTTTGCTATCAGGTCTTCTACGGCGACTACCCTGATGCTCCGGACGGCGAATGGATTCGCCTGGATCCCGGCGGTAAGGGACGCCTCGGCATTTCCTTGGAGGTCGATATGGAGTGGGAGCTTGACGGAGATAACCTTACCGTCAAGGCACTCGGTGGGCCGTATCACGGCACACTGAAGGATAATATAATTATGCTCGACTGGGGCGGAACGATGATGTACTTTGCACCGCAGGGAGCAATTGCGCCCTCTTCGGAGGAAACGGAGCCGCTGCCGTATACCGAGCCGACAGAATTGCCGACGGAACAACCGACAGAGACCGATTATTCGGATGCCTATGTCATTGACGGTGCGTCGGATACAATTGTTTTTGACGATAGCGAAATGGAATTCCATGTTCCCATGATCGTTTTCGATGCAGAGGGGATCGACTATCTCAACGACATGATCTACGAACAGCTCTACGAGCATGTCTACGAGGAAGCAGTTGTAAATTCCATTGAGCAGTATTCCATGCCCGGCATCTGCACCATGACCTATCAGTGGGGGAGCACAGGAAAGTATCTGTCTATCGTTGTTTCCATCGTGCCTTATGCCTCTGCCGGTACGCAATTTGAGATCTACAATGTTGATCTGAGCACCTGTGAGCTTGCTTCCGAGTCGGAGGTGCTGGAGTACTT
>PITX01000029.1 GCA_017577345.1 Clostridiales bacterium | reverse complement strand
CGTTAACCGTGTGATGCATCTGCAGGTGTGGGACTATTCACATTTGGCGTTTAACTTCATGGGGCAGATCTGTCTGCCGTTTACCCTGCTGTGGATCCCGCTGTGTCTGATCGCGATTTTCTGCGAAAATTATTTACGGCACGCGCTCTTTCACGAGCCCGTGCCGCAGGTACGCTGGGTGGTTTAATTTTCTTCTGTTTCCGCTTCTTCGATTCCCGTTTCTTCGGCGGGCGTACTCTCGGTGCACAGCAGGCACACGCTGCTGGTCGCCATGGAGAGCAGGAAGGCGGAATTGATGAGGATGTTTGAGAGACTTCCGCTGCGAAGAGTATCTGCCGCGGTGAAACCGCAGAATGCGGTGGCGCAGAGCGTCCAGAACAGGCAGATGCGCAGGTGACCGCGGTCAAAGCTGAAGCCTGCAAGCTGGAAGCAGCCGAGCATACAGCAAATAGCGGCGAGAAGCTGGAAAGCATAATCATGAATGGACGGATCGGTGTTCCAGACCTGGAAGCAGACGATCAGCCGGACGATCAGATAAAGGCTGGCAATCATATAAAGCAGGGGAGAGGGCTTCCTGTTCATCATCCGCAGGATGGCAAAGACGGCAAAGCAAATTGCGCAGACGATGCCTAGCGGCGGCAGGAGCCGTGCAAGCAATCTGGAGACCTCAGGCGACTGCGTGATGACCGCTACGGAGGGGGCATTTCCCTGCAGCCAAAGGATGACATTGCCGACAATCAGAGTAACTGCGCTCAGGAGCAGGAAAAGGTTGGGCACACAGGCAGCGGGGAAGACCTGCTGCCAGCCTTCTTTTTTGTCGAGCGGATAGAGAAATGCGATCAGACCGACAAACAGAATACCGGTCAGGACGATCAGCAGGATATGAAGATAGCTGCCCTCTGCCAGACTGCCGTCTTGCATCAGCTCGGAAATAAGCTGCTGACGGCGGATCAGAAAACCGGCAACGGCGACACAAAAGGTCAGAGCAAGCAAAAGCCAGCGGGATGTTTTTTTCATGACAGATTCCTCCGTTCCTCCCGGTCATTATATCACACGCAGGGCAAAATTTACATAGCGTGGTAAAAATTTTTTCCTAAGCGGCAAAAATCGCCCTGCTTTTTTGCAAAAAGTTTCCAAAACCCCTTGCAATTCTGGAAAACGGGTGCTATAATATAAACAATCAATAGTAAAGCTTACTAAAGAGAGGGTTTTCCCCTCTCTTTCTTCTTGCTTTGAGAGAGGTACACTATGAAGATTACCGAACAGGTCCGGCAGTTTGCAGAGCCTTTGGTCAAGGAAAACGGGTGCACCCTTTGGGATGTCGAGTATGTCCGCGAGGGCGGGGAATGGTTTCTGCGCCTATATATCGACAAAGAGGGCGGAGTGGACATCGACGACTGCGAAAATGTCTCCCGTGCGGTCGACCCCGTGCTGGATGAAAAGGATCCGATCCCCGAAAGCTACCGTTTCGAGGTCTGCTCCGCAGGTTTGGAGCGCGTGCTCAGGCGTCCTTCGGATTTTGAGCAGTTTATGGGTGCTGCGGTGCTGGTCAAGCTCTATCAGCCGAAGAACGGTCTGAAGGAATATGCCGGAAAGCTGACGGGCTACGAGGACGGCGATGTGACGGTGGATTTGAACGGCACCGAATACACCTTTGAAAAAACGGAAGTCGCGCTGGTACGCCTGCGCGTGGAATTCTGAAACAGAAGATAAAGGAGAATAACATATGAACTCAGAGATTTTTGCAGCTCTGCGTCAGCTGGAAAAGGAACGCGGCATTCCGGTCGATTACATGGTCGACCGCATCACGCAGGCACTGGTCGCGGCGTATAAGAAGGACAAGGATGGCTACACAGACAATGTTTTTGTCGAGCTGAACGAGAGCAAGCTTCTGATGTATGCGCAGAAGGAGGTCGTGGAGGAGGTCGTTTCTCCCGCGACGGAGATCACACAGGATGCTGCCAAAAAAATCGACAAAAAGGTAAAGCTCGGCGATCTGGTGAATGTTGAGATCCAGACCAAGAACTTCGGGCGCATTGCTGCCCAGACCGCAAAACAGGTCATCATTCAGGGCATCCGCGAGGCAGAGCGCGGCATGGTGTTCGAGTCCTTCTCCTCCAAGGAGCATGAAATTCTGACCGGAACGGTGCTGCGCATCGAAAATTCCGGCGATATGACGATCCGTGTCGGGCAGGGCACAGACCGCACCGATGCACTTCTGGCAGTCGGTGAGCAGGTCAGAGGCGAGCATTTCGTCGAGGGCGATATGATCCGCGTCTATGTCGTTGAGGTGCGCCGCAGCAACCGCGGTCCGCAGGTGCTCGTATCCCGTACGCATCCGGCACTGGTCAAACGCCTGTTTGAGCTGGAAGTCCCAGAAATCGAATCCGGCGCAGTGGAGATCCGCTCCATTGCCCGTGAGCCCGGTTCCCGCACCAAGCTCGCCGTCCATGCGGCAGAGGAAAACATTGATCCCGTCGGTGCCTGTGTCGGCGCACGCGGTGCCCGTGTCGGTGCTGTGGTAGATGAGCTGCAGGGCGAAAAGATGGACATCGTCGTCTGGTCGGAGGACATCTGTGAGTTTGTTGCTTCCGCGCTGAGTCCTGCGGATGTCATTTCCGTCACGCAGCTTCCCGGTGCCAAGGCATGCCGCGTCATCGTGCCGGACGATCAGCTCTCTCTTGCCATCGGCAAGGAGGGTCAGAACGCCCGTCTGGCAGCCCGTCTGACCGGCTGCAAGATCGACATCAAGCCTGCTTCTCAGGCGGAGGAAGCCGAAGCAGAATAAACCGTATTCCGTTTGCGAAGGAGGGAGAATCGTGCCGAAGAAAATACCGATGCGACAGTGCCTCGGCTGCCGCGAAATGAAGCCGAAGCGTGAGCTGCTTCGCGTTGTCCGCAGTCCGGAGGGTACGGTTTCTCTGGATCTGCACGGCAAGGCGTCCGGCAGAGGCGCATATGTCTGCCGCGATACGGAGTGCCTGAAAAAAGCGATCCGGTCAAAGGCAATTTCCCGTGCCTTTGACACGGAAATTCCGCAGGAGATCTATGACGCCCTGCTGGCGGAAATGGAGGCGGAAACGAATGGAACGAGATAGGAGCCTCGGTCTGCTGTCCCTGTCCCGAAAGGGCGGCAATATCGTCCTCGGAGAGGAACAGGTAGGCGCGATGGCAAGGGCAGGACGGGCAAGACTGGTTCTGCTGGCGACGGACGCAGGTCCGCACACCTACCGCAGAGCGAAGAGCTTTGTTGCGGGAACGGCACAGCCTCTGCTGCAGCTCGGCTATGACAAGGATACGCTGGGCGATGCGTTGGGAACGACAAGCTGTGCCATTGCGGCAATTACCGATGTCCGTCTGGCGCAGGCATTTGTCAAGACGCTGGGTGAGCCGGAAAAATACGCACAGCTGCTGCAGGATCTGGATGTGCGTGTGCAGCGCGTGGAGAAACGCCGTGCAGAGGAAAAGGCGCACCGCTGCAATGTCCGTCATGGGAAAAAATAATGGAGGTGGCTTTATGAGCTTAGTGAAGTATCGAGTCAAGGAAGTCGCGGCGGATTTCGGGATGCAGCCGAAGGAAGTTGCGCAGATCATCGGGATCTATTTTGATAAGCCGAAGAGCAACACACAGGTGCTGACGGACGAGCAGCTCAATGTCGTGTTTGACCATATCACGCAGCACCATCAGATCGAGTCGATCGCGGAGGTGTTTGCGGTGGCACCGGCTCCGAAGAAGGAAGAGCCGAAGAAAGAAGAAAAGCCCGCTCCGAAGGCAGAGGAAAAGAAAGCCGATGCCAAGCCGGAGGAAAAGACCGAAAAGCCGCAGCCCGAGCAGCGAAAGCGCGAACGCCGCGTGGTCGATACCAAGGCGGTCACCGTCAATGCAGACCGTTTTGACGACCGTGTGGACAATCTTGTTTCCGAGCGTGTGCAGAACTATTCCGGCGGCAAGCAGAAAATCGGCAATAAGGGCAAGAATAAGGGCAAGGATAAGAAGGCTCCCATGGGCAACAAGCGCCGCAATGAGGAGCAGGAGAAGATGCGCCGTCTGCAGCTGGAGATCATCAAGAAGACTCCGCTGACGGTAAAAATTCCCGATGAGATCACGGTCGGCGAGCTTGCTTCACGCATGAAGAAGACCGCGACCGAGGTCATCAAGGTCCTGATCAAGAACGGCGTCATGGCGGCGATCAATCAGACCATCGACTTCGACACAGCGGAATTTGTCGCTACCGAGCTTGGCTGCAAGGTCGAGCGCGAGGTCGTGGTCACGATCGAGGAACGCCTGATCGACGACCATGTGGATACGGAAGAAGAGCTGATCGGCAGAAGCCCGGTCGTCGTTGTCATGGGTCATGTTGACCACGGCAAGACCAGTCTGCTGGACGCCGTGCGTGAAACGAATGTTGCCTCCGGCGAGGCAGGCGGCATCACGCAGCACATCGGTGCATATACCGTTTCCGTCAACGGCAATCCCATTACCTTCCTGGATACCCCGGGTCATGCCGCCTTCACCTCCATGCGTGCACGCGGTGCAATGTGCACGGATATTGCCATTCTGGTCGTTGCTGCCGATGACGGCGTCATGCCGCAGACCATCGAAGCGATCAACCACGCCAAAGCCGCCGATATTCCGATCATCGTCGCGGTCAACAAGATGGATAAGCCGGGCGCAAATCCCGACCGTGTCCTCACCCAGCTCACCGAACACGAGCTTGTCCCGTCCGAATGGGGCGGCGAGACCGAGGTCTGCCGTATCTCCGCGAAGACCGGAGAGGGCATCGACGAGCTGCTGGAAACCGTCATTATGACGGCAGAGCTTGCAGACCTCAAGGCAAATCCCAACCGCGCCGCCAAGGGTACGGTCATCGAGTCCCGTCTGGACAAGAATCGCGGCCCGATCGCGACATTGCTGGTGCAGAACGGCACGCTGCATAAGGGCGATCTGATCATCGCAGGTACGGCAGTCGGCCGTGTCCGTGTAATGACCGATGACAAGGGTCGTGCCATCTCCGAGGCAGGTCCGTCCATTCCGGTCGAGATCACCGGTCTTGCCGAAACGCCCGCTCCCGGCGATGAGTTCAACGCCGTCGAGGACGAGCGCATGGCTCGCCAGCTCGTTGAGCAGAGAAAGCAGGCGGAGAAGGATGCCGCCGCAAAGCTTGCAAGCAAGGTCACGCTGGATAACCTCTTTGCCAAGATGCAGGAAGGCGAGATGAAGGAGCTGAACCTGATCGTCAAGGCCGATGTGCAGGGCTCTGCGGAGGCGGTCAAGGCAAGTCTGGAAAAGATCAGCAATGAAGAAGTCCGCGTCCGCGTCATCCATGCCGCTGTCGGCGCGATCAATGAATCCGATATTCTTCTGGCGTCCACCGCCAATGCGATCGTGGTCGGCTTCAATGTCCGCCCGGACAATGCCGCCGCCGCTTCTGCAAAGCGCGACAATGTCGATCTGCGCATGTACCGCGTCATCTATGACGCGATCGACGAGATCGAAGCCGCCATGAAGGGTATGCTGGCCCCGAAGTACCGCGAGGCGGTCATCGGTCACGCCGAGGTGCGTCAGACCTACAAGGTCTCTGCCATCGGCACGATCGCCGGCTGCTATGTCAAGGACGGTAAGATCACCCGCGACGGGCAGGTGCGTGTCCTGCGTGACAATATCGTCATCTACGAGGGCAGCATCGGCTCTCTGCAGAGATTCAAGGACTCTGTCAAGGAGGTCGCCGCCAACTACGAATGCGGCATGTCCATTGAGAAATTCAATGACATCAAGGAAGGCGACATTTTCGAGTGCTTCATCATGGAAGAGATTCCGAGATAAACAGATAATAAGTGGGGGCGCAACCGCTCCCGCTTTTTACAACGGGAGATTGATTCTTCGCGGAAGCTCTCATCCGGTATTGCAACTTGCTGTTGCGGCGTGCGTCTTATGTCACGCATTGATTTTCTACCTGCATTTTCGAAAAGAGGAGGGGCATCCTACTATGACAATACTGCATCCGACAGTACTAGCTGAGTTCACGCCGGAGAATGTTGACTCGGTTCGTAAATATCTTGCTCAAATGCTGCTTTCGCCTTACATGAATGACAGATGTTCCCGCAATTATGAGATGATGATTGTCAGCTTTATTGAGAACAATGAATGGACCTTTGAGGCTGCATCCTATTCACTCAAACGAATATGTGCTGAAGTGAAAACAGACAGCAGCAGTTGGGATATTTCCTATGCGGCTTTCTATGCGCTGTGTACCTATTACCGAAAATACAGCCATCTGACAGAATACCGCGCCTTGCTGAACGAGTATTGCACATTCTTCGAGGGTGAAACATCCTATCAATTTCTGGAGCTGATGTGCCGCTCAGCGTCCGCATCGCAAAGTCCCTGTGAAATGAACCGAAAGCTCCTTTCCGATGCAGAGAAGCTTCGTTATTTAGTCGGGTTGGAGCGCAACTACGGTGTTACTCACCTCTACACGGAAATCGTTGCGATTTACTATGAATCTTTCCTGCAGAAGGATTTGCCCACTGATGATCTTTCCTGCATTGATGGGGCAATCGATTATGCTACCCAAGCGTTGGACGCAAGCAGAGCCGACAACGCCGACCATGGTTATCCGAAGTTCTATATGACCCGTGCGCGTCTTCTATACCTCAAGGCGATTTTTGAAGGTGATGAGACGGGCAGCAGGTGTTTTGAAAAAGCACACAAGGATGTCGGGCTGGCGATAGATTATGAAGAAAGCACGCAGAAAATGTCTGCATATCGGCTAAAGGAATCCTCTCTGCGCTTTGCTTATTATGAAGAAAAACTGCGGAAGCAGGTAAACAATCTCGGTGAGACATTTCGGGAGCTTGACAGTGCGAGTACGAAAAAAAATCTGGAGCTGCTGTCATTTTTCGCAGCAATTCTCAGCCTGATCATTACAGGTGCGTCATTTGCCGCGAAAACTGTTTTCCCGCAGTCTGCCTTTTTGCTTCTGATCATGACTGGATGTATCTGCGTTGCATTCGGCGCATTCGGTTTCATCATCAACAATAAGGACAGAAAAGGCGCAAATATCATCCTGCTTCTTATTGGTCTTTTGCTTGTTGCCGGTGCCATAATCTGCGGGTGCAGAATATGCTGAAGAGTATCAAATGCGGCTCATTTTCCACTGCGGATGTCAACGAAGATGTGTGCGGCGTGTTCTCCGACTGCGCATGGGTGCTGGACGGTTCGACCGGTCTGAGCGGTCACCATCATATCCCACAGGCCGGCTCGGATGCACAATGGTATGCTGCTGCGTTCTCTGACTTTCTCTCCGAGACGCTACCTCACTCCGAGCAGCCGTTGCCGTTGCTGTTCATGCAGGGCGTTTCCAAAGTCTGGCACGCATTTCATAGCTATTCCGGTGACATCGAAAATAAATATGATGTCCCCTGCTGCCTCGGCGTAGCTATCCGGCTGCGGGACGGTCTTTTGGAGTATATCCTGATCGGTGACTGCAGCTTGCTGATTTGCTTCAATGATGGCACAGTCACGGAGCTGTACGACAGTACCCTCTCTGCGCTAGATGAAAACACACTTCGCCTGATGCGGGAAAACTCCGCAGAAAAGGCAATGCCTTTGATAGAATGCAGGAAGGACATCCTGCCGGAGCTACGGAAAGTCCGCAGCTTGATGAACACGAAAGGCGGCTATATTTCTCTTGCAAACCGACCGAGTAGCGTGCTTGATGCAAAAATCGGTGCCTTTCCTTTGAAGGAGGTGCGGGATGTTTGCCTTCTGTCAGACGGCTTTTCTCAGTATTACAGGTCTTTCGGCCTGTGCAGTGGCCCCAATGCGTTCATGGAGAGGGCACGGCGGCTTGCGCCTGAGACGCTGTATCAGCAACTGCTCGCTGCACAGCAGGCAGATAGTGATCTTTCGCAACATCCTCGTTTCAAACTGTCTGACGATTCTACGCTGGTATATGCCGAAATCGGGAATGCGCAAGCGTTCTGACTGCTATTGCCCTATTGAAATCGAAAGGACAGCATCCACCTATTTGTCTACTTCGTTTTATCGGGTGTATGATAAAACGAAACAATAAAAAGGAGAAATTTTTATGGCATCGAACCGTATCGGACGCATCAATGAGGAGATCCAGCGCGAGCTGGCAGACCTTCTGCGCGAGCTGAAGGATCCCCGCGTCCACAAGACCATGCTTTCCATCACCCGCGTGGAAACAACGCCTGATCTGCGCTATGCGAAGGTCTATGTTTCCCTGCTGGATAAGGAATTTACCAAGGAAACGCTTGCCGGACTGAAATCCTCGGCAGGCTTCCTGCGCTGCGAGCTGGGCAGAAGCCTGCAGCTTCGCTACACGCCGGAGCTGCAGTGGCAGGCAGACGATTCCATCACCCACGGCGCACATATCCTCGACATCCTCTCCAAGCTGGATATTTCGGAGGACAGCGACGATGAAGCAACTGACAATTCCTGAAGCGGCGGCATACCTGCTGCAAAACGACAACTATATTATGTTAACCCACCGCCGCCCGGACGGAGATACCGTCGGCTGTGCGGCGGCACTGTGCAGCGGTCTGCGTGCACTGGGGAAAACGGCGGCAGTCTGGGAGAATCCCCAGTTTACGGAGAAATTTCGCCCGTATCTGGACGGACTGACGACAGAAATTATCCCCGATGATGCAAAAATCATCGTCGTGGATATTGCCACGGCAGGACTGCTTCCTTACGGTGCTGAAAATTATGTAAACCGAATTGACCTCCGCATCGACCACCACGGCAGAGATATGGAGTTCGGTATGCAGGGCTATGTGGATTCCTCTGCCGCTGCCTGCGGCGAGGTCATCCTTGACCTGCTGGAGCAGATGAACGCGCCGATCGACAAGCGGATCGCCGAGGCGATCTACTGCGCGATCTCGACCGATACCGGCTGCTTCCGCTACAGCAATGTAACGGCAAAGACGCTCCGTGCGGCGGCGAAGTGCAAGGACTACTGCGCGGATACCTACGCGATCAATCAGGTCATGTTCCTGACCAAGCGGCTGGCGCGGCTGAAGCTCGATGCGTATCTGACGCAGACAACGGAATTTTTGGCAGACGGTAAGGTGGCGATCTGTCAGATCCCGGAGAGTGTCAGGCAGGAGCTCGGTATCACCGAGGACGATATTGACGATATTTCCGGCTTTGCCCGAGAGATCGAGGGCGTCCGCATCGGCGTGATGCTCCGCGAGGTCAGTGAGGGCGGCAAGATTTCCGTCCGCACCGCACCGGAGTATGATGCTTCCGCGATCTGTGCCGTGTTAGGCGGCGGCGGTCACCGTGCCGCAGCAGGTGCGACGGTGCCGGGCGGCATTGCAGAGGCAAAAGCGGCGATTTTACGAGCCATCGAAGCGAACGGAGTGAAGCTCTGATGGCAAACGGAATTCTGATCGTGGACAAGCCCGCGGGCTGGACCTCACAGGATGTGGTGAGCAAGCTGCGCGGCGTATTTCACGAGCGGCGCGCCGGTCACGGTGGGACGCTTGATCCCATGGCGACGGGTGTGCTTCCTGTTTTTTTCGGGCGAGCGACCCGTGCGGTGGAGTTTTTTGAGCACGCGGAAAAGGCGTATCTTGCTACCCTTCGTCTCGGCACGGTCACGGACACGCAGGATACGAGCGGTACGGTGCTCCAAACCTCTCCGGTGGAGGTTACCGAGGCACAGCTTCGCAATGTATTAGAAAAATTTCTCGGCGAGATCGAGCAGATCCCGCCGATGTACAGTGCGATCAAAGTCGGCGGGAAAAAGCTCTATGAGCTGGCACGGAGCGGCAAGGAGATCGAACGCAAGCCGCGCCGCATCACGGTGTTTTCGATAGAACTGCGCGACTTTGACGGCAAGGACGCGCTCATCTATATCCGCTGCTCCAAGGGCACGTATGTCCGCACGCTCTGCCACGACATCGGGGCGGAGTTGCGCTGCGGAGGTTTTGCTGCTGCCCTCGCTAAGGTCGAAGTGTCTT
>PITX01000265.1 GCA_017577345.1 Clostridiales bacterium | reverse complement strand
GGGACCGGTGCAGTGGATATTGGCCCCGGTCAGATATTCGTTTTTGGAGCCAATGCTGATCGCGTTCCATCCGTCCGCCGAGCCGTTGTAAAATACATCCCGCAGACCGCTGCAGTTCATGAATGCCCGGAATTCGATGCGGGTCACACCGGAAGGGATCGTGATGCTGACCATCTCGCTGCAGTCAATGAATGCGCAGCCGCTGATGTTTGTCACACCCTCGCTGATATAGACAGTTTTGATCTCTCCGTGATAGCGGTACCACGGGGCATTGTAGGTGTTCGTGTAGTCCGCCATTATTCCCGTGCCAGAGATCATGAGCACGCCGGTATCGGTGTCCAGTTTCCATGTCATGTCGGCACCGCAGGAACCGGAGATGATATTGCTGTCTGCCGCGGTGACATAGACAATGCAGGTGTCCGAGGCGCCGCTCTCAGTACTGGCAGTAATGGCGGCAGCACCTTCATGGTTTGCCGTAACCGTGCCGTCTGCACTGACGCTTGCCACAGAGGGATCGCTGCTTTTCCAATGAACTGTCGAATATGCGTGCAGGACGGTCGCATTGAGCTTGGCTGTCTGCCCGACACGCAGCATAACATACGGGCAGTCCAGGCAGACTGTTTCTTTATCTGCAACCGTGTGGTACGGGACAGAACACAATGTTCCCCGATCGTCCGGGCTCTGCTTCAGAATGTAGTAGAATTCGTCGTTCTTCACGGCACTGCCGAAGATATAGCCGCTGCTTGTATCGGGAGTATAAACAGCCTGATCTGCAAGGGTGTTGCAATCCACACGGCGCAGCTCTGTTGCGGTGTTGTAATAGAGCTTCCCTTCGTCAAGCCATAGGCCGGAGTAGTTGCCGTTCCGGTAACCGCTTCCGTCCCATGTCGGCCAGGAGTTGAGCTCTTTCAGAGTGTATTCCGCACCGCTTGCGCCGTCACGCCGCACGATCTTTCTCCCTGTGATGTAGTATCTGTCTCTGCCCGAAAGACAGATCGGGCTGTTGACACCGCACCAGTAGGCATTGTCATAGAGCGTACTGCTGCAGGTCCCGTCCGGCATATCCCAGCCATAGTGTACGCTGTCGCCGCTTCGGCTTTTCGAAATCGCGCTGTCACTGAGCAGGAAATAGTCGTGTTTTACTAAACCGAGCCGGTCATATACGGGATCGTCCCAGGTGACATCGGTATGATAGTAGCTGCCGCCGATCTTGATGACATTCCATGCGTGATTCATGTAACCGCTCTCCACGACATAACTTTCGATGCCCGCACGATCCAT
Organism: Clostridiales bacterium; assembly: GCA_017577345.1. Classification (GTDB taxonomy): domain Bacteria; phylum Bacillota; class Clostridia; order Oscillospirales; family Oscillospiraceae; genus JAZOXB01. Next base: position 871 of record PITX01000265.1, on the reverse strand, counting down.
GAAATACCTGAATGTGATGGCGTATGCCTGACAGACACCGACCCCTTTCAGTAGGAGACCCGAAATCTGATAGGATTCATTCGGAACGGTATTCGAAAGATAATTGTCGTAATCGTATTCGCAGTTGTATACGAGATAGTCATGCAGCAGGAGCGCCTTATCCGCATCTGCAGAAGCCGTTGCAAGCAGTGCCTCGATCTGTGCAGCCTTTCTGTCCAGCCGCGCATAGTAGTCTCTGATCTCACCCATGCTCATGACATAAGTAATGTCAAATCTGGAGTAAATACCGGTGTCCCGGAACACCCAGGCTGAGATGTTAACTGCGTTTTCCAGATAGGGAGAATAGTATATAATGTTGCTGAGTTTGATCTTGTTGGAATCGTAATTATATGCCGAAAGATCAAGCGTTGTCTCACCCGCTCGAATCGCCTCGATCAGCATTGTCTCAACGGCAGCGTATACCCTGCGTTCATAAGACCAACCATCGGTCGTCGGGGCAAAGCGTTTCCCGCTGTCTCTTTTTGAAGTACCCTGACGCATCTGCGGTTCGGGTTATTCCTCAATGACATCATCCTCAACGGACGCGACCTCCGTCGGATCGTCCGAAGGTTCTGCCGAAAATACCGCCGACACAAAAGCGGAGAATACCATTGCAGCAAGGAGAAGAAGCACGATCACTTTCGTTTTCATATCGTAGCTCTGCCTTTCATATTCTTATGCTTTTTTTGTACCATATAGGCACTTTTTGTGCAATAATAAGTTTCCGTGTTTCGATAGTAAAAAGTCAAAAGGGGGCTGTCGCAATATTCGCAATTTGCACAACACTGTCATGGAGAGAGAACCCCTCCACCGCTTCGCGGTCCCCCTCCCC
>PITX01000264.1 GCA_017577345.1 Clostridiales bacterium | reverse complement strand
GCCCTGCTTGATGCAGTCGATATAGAGCGCATCGGCAGAGGCCTTCGTGCCGCCCAGATAGAGATGACGGTCAATTGCCCACCACTGCTTATCAAGAACATCGTAGAAGTTGTCTGCATTGTTGCTCTTGATGGAAAGTCCGCGTGCCAGAGCGGAATAGATGTGGGTGTGCGCATTGATGAAGGCAGGCATGATGACGCCGCCCTTGGCATCAATGAATTCCGCATCGGGGTATTTCGCCTTCAGATCGGCAGTCTTGCCGACTTCCTTGATCTTGGTGCCGTCGATGACAACGCCGCCATCCGGCAGGAAGGGAAGTGTTTCACTTCTGGTAATGAGTTTGCCGTTTGCAAGAATGTACATAGAATTACCTCCTGTAGATGATTTTGGGAAACAAAAAATGGGGATGCGAACACATCGTTCAACATCTCCACTCAAGTAACCCTGAGTGATAGTCGTCAGCCCGTGCGCGAAGCACTTCGTTACAGCTATCAATCTTTAATTACACTATAATTATATTGTTTTTCCGATAAAAAAGCAATGCTTTTTCCCTTGCCGAAATTGCCAAATCTTGCAGACACTTTTTGAGCAAAATGTACGGAAAATCGCGCTGTTTCGCGCATTTGACATTTGAACGAAATATGGTATGATGAAATGACAAGGAGGGGAGCATATGACGGAGGTTTCCATTGTCCGATGTGAGGATTATCAGAAGGAGCACTGCTTGCGGGCGTTGGAGGAAGTGCTTGCGCCGCTTGGAGGTCTGGACTGGGTGAAGCCCGGAATGAAGATCGCGATCAAGGCAAATCTTGTCTCCGCAATGAAGCCGGAAACGGCGGCAACGACCCATCCGGCACTGCTTGCCGCACTGACGCAGCAGCTCGTGCAGCGCGGAGCGGTGGTGGTTGTCGGGGACAGCCCCGGAAATCTCTTTAATGCCGCGGTGCTCAACCGCGTCTATGCCGTCACGGGACTTCATGCTGTGGAGGAAGCCGGAGGTACGCTTAATCACAACTTCGAGCAGAAAAATGCGGTCTATCCGGAGGCGCATGTTGCCAAAACCTTCAGCTATACCGCGTGGCTGGACGATGCTGACGCGATCATCAGCTTCTGCAAGCTCAAAAGCCACGGCATGATGTGCCTGTCCGCGGCAACAAAAAATCTCTTTGGCGCGATACCGGGCACGATGAAGCCGGAATATCATTTCCGCTTTCCCAATCCGCTGGATTTCGCGGGGATGATCATTGACCTCAACGACTATTTCAAGCCGCATTATTATATCGTCGATGCGGTGCTTGCCATGGAGGGCAACGGTCCGACGGCGGGAACGCCGCGTCAGATGGGTGCGCTGCTTGCCGGGACAGACTGCCACAAAATCGACATGATCTGCGCTAAGCTGATCGGGCTGGATCCCATGGCGGTGCCGACGCTTCGCGCCGCGGCAAATTACGGTTTGGTGCCGGAACATGCGGAGCAGATCGAAACGGCCGGAAATGCAGACGATTTTGTGATCGCCGATTTTGAGCGCATTGAGCGCGGCAGGGGAATGCAGTTTGAAACAGTTTTGCCGGGGAAAGCAGGAGAACTGTTCGGCAAAATTGCAAAAAATGCCCTGCGGTCTTCTCCGAAGCTGAAAAAAAGTGAATGTGCCGGATGTGGATTATGTGCCAATATGTGTCCGGCGAAAGCGATTTCCATAAAAGAGAAAAAAGCTGATATTGATTACACAAAATGCATCCGCTGCTTCTGCTGTCAGGAATTTTGCCCGAAGGGTGCGATGAAGGTACACCGCCCGCTTCCGGCGAGGATACTGAACAAATAAGAACAGGTCTGTCATTGCGAGCAGCGAAGCTGCGTGGCAATCTGTCCCTTGCACATTGGGCACTTTTCCGAAGAACGGTACAATTCCCAAACCTGCTAAGGACAGATTCCCACGGAAGCTGACGCTTCCTCGGAATGACAAACCTATTCATGCATTCCGTATTCGATTCCTTGGAGATTTGTTTCAAGCTGACAAAAACCGGCTGCAGCAGCAGCCGGTCAGCGTGTCGAAAAACCTTTTTCGACACGCTGACAGACTGTCAAAAAGTTCGGAAGATAGGACGTTTGCGAGCGCCGCCAGTGGCGGAAACAGCGAGCAAAAAGGAGTGGCAGCGGTCGAAAAAA
>PITX01000263.1 GCA_017577345.1 Clostridiales bacterium | reverse complement strand
CCTCGTGGCGGGGCTGCCGGAAGCGGAGGAGTAATATGGGCTATATTTTAACGCAGTATTATACAACGAAAAATCCTGCGTATATCGAGAATGTGGTTCAGTCTGATTATCAAACGCTCGACTACGGCAGAAGAGACAGCAGATACATCAATTTTCAAAAAAACGGTGCGCAGGGTTTGACTCTGCACAGCATCGGATGCGCGCAGCCAAAAGCAAAGCCGATCGCGGATAATTTTAACAAATCAACTGCACAGGCTTCCGTCCATGCAGTTTTGCAGTCGGATGGAACGGTGCTGCAACTCTGCCCGTGGAACTACCGCATGTGGCATGTCGGCGGCAGTGCCAATAACACGCATATCGGCGTCGAAATGTGCGAGCCTGCCTGCATCTGGTACGACGCGAATAACGGCTACAAGGTACATATCAACGATGTTCCCGCGGCAACTGAGTATGTTCGCGGCACATACCGTGTGGCGGTGGAGTTGTTCGCCGATCTGTGCCGTCAGCTCAAGCTCGATCCGCTGAACGATGGCGTGATCATCAGCCACTCAGAGGCCTACAAGCGCGGGCTCGGCAGTAACCACGGCGACCCCGAACATCTGTGGAAGGCACTCAATCTTAATTATACTATGGACACATTCAGACACGCCGTTGACTACTATATGCGTCACGGCACACATGAGGAGGAAGAAATGAGATACAACACACTCGGAGACATCAAAGCAGATAAGAATAACGGCAAGTATTATGCACCTGCGATCGAAAAGCTGCTTGCAAAGGGCTTACTGACCGGCAAGGGCGGCACGGGTGATGAGACGATCATTGACCTCGGGGAAGACGCTGTCCGTCTGCTGGTCGTACTCGCCCGTGCAGGTGTATTTGATAAGCAGGATACGCCGAAGGTTGATATCGACTACACTAAGCTCGGTAAGGCGGTTGCAGAAGAAATTTTCCAGCGTCTGAGCAATTAAGTCCGTACTTGCTGTCATGATTGCTGTCAATAGTATAGATAACCATTGAAAATCAATAATTTAATAGCAGCTACGAACCAGTAGGTCGGGGGTTCGAGTCCCTTCCGGCGTACCAAACAGACGGTATCGAAAGATACCGTCTTTTTGGTACGCCTAAGAGGAAGGGACTCGAAGAATTAAATCTGACCTGCCGGTGGCAGGTCAGAAACCGGTGTGCACACCGGTTTATCCTTTATTTGCGGCGCAGCCGCAAATGCAGACGAGTCCCGCACGCGAAAGGCAGGTATCGAAAGATACCGTCCTTTTTGGTAAGGGGACTCAAACTACACAAAAAACGGAGTGGTGCGTGACCACTCCGTTTTATACATGTATTACAGATGAACGACCGTGCCGGATTCACCCTTGACAGCGGCACCTGCATTTTCAAGTGATGCAATAATGGCGGTACCGCCTGCCTTGGCAAAGCTGATCGCAGCCTTAACTTTCGGCAGCATGGAACCCGGAGCAAAGTGACCTTCGCCGCAGTACTGTTCTGCCTGAGCAACGGTCATTTCGCTGAGGCTTTCCTGATTGGGCTTGCCCCAGTTAATGCAGACACGGTCAACAGCGGTCAGAATGACGAGCGCGTCAGCCTTGACCAGCTCTGCGAGCTTTGCGGATGCGAAGTCTTTATCAATGACAGCGGGCGTGCCGTAGAGCTTACCGTCTCTGCGGACAACGGGGATACCGCCGCCGCCTACCGTGATGACGACACAGCCGTCCTTGATCAGTGCATTGACGGTGTTCTTTTCGATGACATCAATGGGCTTCGGGGAGGGAACGACCTGACGGTAGCCGCGGCCGGCATCCTCAACCATGGTGTAACCCTTTTCCTTAGCGATCCTGTCAGCAGTTTCCTTGTCATAGAACGCACCGACGGGTTTTGTAGGATTCCGGAATGCGGGATCGTTTTCGTCGACGAGAACCTGCGTCACGACGGTTGCTACTTCTTTCTTCATGCCGCGTGCAGCAAGCTCATTGCCGATCGCATTCTGAAGATGATAGCCGATGTAGCCCTGACTCATTGCGCCGCATTCGGGGAAGGGCATATCGGACTTGATCGCTTTTGCCTCGGCAGCGGTGGACATACCGAGGTTGATCATGCCGACCTGCGGACCGTTGCCATGTGCGATGATGACTTCGTTGCCCTGCTCGATCAGATCAACGA
>PITX01000262.1 GCA_017577345.1 Clostridiales bacterium | reverse complement strand
CCTGTACGCCGAATGTTCGGACCTCGAGCATTACCGCCGCTATCTGGACGATATTCGCCGCCGTCGTGCTCATGTGCTGACACCTGCGGAGGAAAAGCTTCTGGCATCTGCCGGAGAGATGGCAAATGCGCCGGATAATATCTACGGCATGTTCAATGGTGCGGATGTGACCTTCCCGGATGCGATCGACGGCGAAGGCAATCATCATCCGCTCTCGCAGGGCACCTATATTTCCTATATGGAGTCTGCCGACCGTGTGCTTCGCAAGAGTGCGTTTGAAAACCTCTACCACACCTACGGCGCATACAAGAACACTCTTTCCGCCATCCTGTCCTCTCAGGTCAAGCAGCTGCAGTTTTTTGCACAGGCAAGAAAATACGGCTCGTCACTGGAAGCTTCTCTGGATGTGACTGATGTGCCGGTCAGCGTATATAAGAACCTGATTGAGGCCGTGCATCAGAATATGGACAAAATGCACCGCTATGTTAAGCTCCGCAAGAAGCTCCTCGGCGTGGATGAGCTGCATATGTACGACTTGTATACGCCGCTTTTGAAGGGACTTGACAAGAAAGTCGGTATCGACGAGGCAAAGAAAAATGTCTACGATGCACTTGCACCGCTTGGCGAGGAATACCGCAAGGTGCTCAAGTCCGGCTTTGACAATCGCTGGATCGATGTCTACGAAAATGTGGGCAAGCGTTCCGGTGCCTACAGCGCCGGCGCAAAAGTGCATCCGTTTGTCCTGCTGAACTTTACCGGCACACTGGACAGCCAGTTTACCCTGGCGCACGAGATGGGCCATGCGATGCATTCCTACCTTTCCAACAAGACGCAGGCACCGCTGGATGCCGATTATGTGATTTTTGTTGCCGAGGTCGCATCGACCTGCAACGAGGCACTGTTCATGGAGCATCAGCTTTCCAAGACGACGGACAAAAAGGAACGCGCTTATCTCATCAATCATTTCCTGGAGCAGTTCCGTACGACGCTCTACCGTCAGACGATGTTTGCCGAGTTTGAAATGAACATCGGTCAGATGGCACAGGAGGGAACGGCACTGACGCCGGATGTACTCAATGCCGAGTACCGCCGTCTCAATCAGCTCTACTACGGTGAGGACATCGTGGTCGATGACGAGATCGACATGGAATGGATGCGCATCCCGCACTTCTACTACAATTATTATGTTTTCCAGTATGCGACCGGCTATGCTGCTGCGATCGCTCTCTCGCGCAGGATCCTGCGTGAGGGCGAAAGTGCTGTGAAGGATTATATCGGCTTCCTGTCCGGCGGCTGCAGCAAGAGCCCAATCGACCTGCTCAAGGGCGCAGGTGTCGATATGTCCACCACAAAGCCCGTGGAGGAAGCTCTGACACTATTCGGCGAGCTGATCGACGAAATGGACAGCCTGATGCAGGAGTAAGCGATGGCTGAAATCTTCATTCCGACTCTGCACACCTTTGAGAACAACAATATTTTCACCGGCAGCTGCGGAAGGCTGCGCTTTCGGATTGAGCCGCAGGTGACCATGGCTACACCGAAGGAGGTCGACCTGGCGGCAAGCTCTATTCGGTGTGAGTTCTGGCACGGAGAGCTGTGCTATGAGCTGAGCGAAATGGAGGCAGAGTGCGTGTTTCCTATGTCGGAGGAGGGGCGTGCAGAAATGAAAGCATGGCTGGAAAGCAATGCTTGATCTGCTTTTTAGTTTTGGAAATAAAAACATTTCGCGCGGTACGAATTTTCCTTGACAGCGACAATATCCATAGTGTAGAATGGAAGTAGAGGATGCTCGTTTTTCTACATATTTTGCGGAGAACGGCATTAGAAATCAGAGAGGAGAAAAGTTATGGATAATAATAACAACTATCAGCCACAGGAGCCGCAGCAGCCCGTGTATCAGGAGCCGCAGCAGCCCGTGTATCAGGAGCCGCAGCAGCCCGTGTATCAGGAGCCGCAGCAGCCTGTGTACCAGCAGCCCTACCAGCCGCAGTATCAGGCACCGCAGCAGCCTGTATACCAGCAGCCCTATCAGCAGCCGCAGTATCAGCAGCCCTATCAGCCGCAGGCTCCTAAGGCAAGCAATCCGATGGCAGTCGGCGCACTCGTTTGCGGCATCATCGGTGTCGTCTTCTGCTGGCTCGGTTGGTTCGCATTTGTTGCTTTGGCGTTGTCTGTCGG
>PITX01000261.1 GCA_017577345.1 Clostridiales bacterium | reverse complement strand
GTGACGGAGCAGCCGCCCGAGCTGACGGGGGAATACCTTGATGCCTATAAAAATATCTGGGATCTGTATATCAACAACGCGACCGTTTCGCCTGACCGTCTGGCGACGGCGACCGGCGACCAGGCGGAGGCGGAGTTCGGCGAGGGCAGAGCGGCATTTTTCCAGAACGGCACATGGGAGTATGCAACATTGACCGAGCGCTACGGGATGGAGCCGGAGGATCTGCGGATGATCCCGATCTACTGCGGCGTACCCGGTGAGGAAGAGGCGGGTCTGTGCTGCGGCACGGAAAACTGCTGGGCGGTCAACGCGAAGGCGTCCGAGGCAGACAGGCAGGCGACGCTGGACTTTATGAAATGGGTCGTGACCTCTGACGAGGGAACGCGGATGATGGCGGAGCAGTTCGGTCCGATCCCGTTCCGTGCGGCGCAGGAGTCTGTGAATGTGCTCTTCAACGCCGCAAATGAGTATATGTCACAGGGGAATTACACCGTGACCTGGGCATTTCAGCTCACACCGAATACGGATACCTGGCGTGCAGGCGTGGTCTCCGCGCTGACGGCGTACAGCGCCGGAAGCGGTGACTGGGAGGCGGTCCGACGGGCATTTGCGGACGGCTGGGCACAGCAGTACGCCATTCAGCACGGATGAGGTCATGCCGATGAACAAAACGAACAGCCGTCTGCTTCGCAGACCGATCCGGCGGTGCTTTGCCGTGTTTCTGCTGCCGACGCTGCTTGCCTTCTGCATCGGCTTTGCCTATCCGTTTCTGTCGGGACTCTACCGCTCCTTCTGCCGCTTCACCTCTCCGGTAGATTATCAGTGGGAGGGCATAGAAAATTATGTCCGCGCCTTTCGTGACGAGGGCTTTCGCAGTGCGTTCCGCTTCACCGCGCTTTATACGCTGGTATCTATTATCCTCATCAATGTGCTTGCCTTTGCCATCGCCTATGCGCTGACGCAGAAGCTTCGCGGCTCCAATCTGTTCCGCACGGTGTTTTTCATGCCGAATCTGATCGGCGGCATCGTGCTGGGCTATATCTGGTCGCTGATTTTCGACGCGATCTTAAAGCGTGCAGGGGCAGGTCAGCTTGTGACGAACACGACTTACGGCTTTTGGGGACTGGTGATTCTGGTCGCGTGGCAGCAGATCGGCTATATGATGATCATTTATATCGCGGCCTTGCAGACCGTGCCGGAGGAGCTGCACGAGGCGGCGCGTATCGATGGAGCAGGCCGCTGGCAGACGCTCCGCCATGTGACGATCCCGAATGTCATGCCGGCGATCACCATCTGCGTTTTTCTGACGCTGACGAATTCCTTCAAGCTGTTTGACCAGAACCTTGCGCTGACAGGCGGTCTGCCGATCCGAACGACGCAGTCGGCGCAAATTCGCAGCACGGAGATGCTCGCGCTGCATATTTTCAATCTCAACGGCATCGGTAACAACTGGAAAGGTCCTGCGCAGGCGGAGGCGGTCATCTTTTTTCTGCTGGTCGCGGTGCTTGCGCTTGCACAGCTCCGTGCAACAGGCAGAAAGGAAGCACAGCAATGAAAAAACGGTACAGTCGCGGCAGCACCGTCCTGACGGTTTTGTTTACGGTGGTCTGCGTTTTCTATATCCTGCCGATCGTGCAGGTGCTGTTCAATTCTCTGAAGGACAAGGCGGCAATCAATACGGACACCTTTGCCCTGCCGAATGAGAACACCTTTGTCGGTCTGGAAAACTACCGCAAGGGCATGACCTTCGGCAATTATCCGTTCTTTCAGTCGTTCGGCTACAGCCTTGTCATCACGGTACTGTCCGTGGGACTGATTCTGCTGTGCACATCCATGACAGCGTGGTATGTGGTGCGGGTCAACACCCGGTTTTCCCGCGTGTTTTACTATGCCTGCATCTTCTCCATGATCGTTCCGTTTCAGATGGTCATGTTTCCGCTGACCGGTGTTGCCGACACCCTGCGGCTCAATACGCCATGGACGATCCCCATCATCTATCTGGGCTTCGGCGCAGGATTGGCGGTGTTTTTATTCACAGGCTTTGTCAAGAGCCTGCCGCCGGAGATCGAGGAAGCGGCGGCGATCGACGGCTGCGGTCCGATCCGCACCTTTTTCCGCGTAGTGCTGCCGATGCTGCGGCCGACGATGATCTCGGTCGGCATTCTGGAGACCATGTGGGTAT